>JBGUSD010000120.1:0-2312 GCA_045132355.1 Candidatus Gastranaerophilaceae bacterium | reverse complement strand
CATTTAGACTCAACTATGCTCAACATTTGTTTTTTCATCGTTTTCTTTCCTCTCCTCATTAAATACTAAGCCAATATCGTATTTTTGGCAATAACGTTTCAATTCCTTCATAATTACATTTGAAAGTAAAAATACAGCAAACAAATTCGGAACGGCCAAGAATAAGGTAAATGCGTCTGATAGGTTGATTATACTCTTGAAATTCATGGCAGAACCAACAATTATAAATAAGCAATATATTATCTGAAAAGTTCTTGTTGTCAGTTTTGAATCTCCAAACAAGAAATTCCAGCTCTTAATTCCGTAGTATGACCCGCACAACATTGTAGACAGTACAAAGCAGCTTGCCATAATCGTTAATAGTATAGGGAAGAACGGACAAACACTTGCGAAGGCTTTTGAGGTGAGTTCGATTCCTGCAAGTCCGTTTGCGTTTTGGTAAACCCCTGACACAACAATTACAAACGCAGTAGCAGAGCCGACGATTACCGTATCAACAAACGGTTGCAGCATTGCTATAAACGCTTGAGCGACAGGTTTGCTTGTCTTTACGGCCGAAAATGCGATCGGCGCAGTTCCAAGACCCGCCTCGTTTGCAAACATTGCACGCCTGAACCCCCACAACATGCAAGCAAACATTCCGCCTGTAAGTGCCTGTGGCTTAAAAGCTTCTTTTATAATAAGTGCGATTGTGTGGGGTACGTGTCCTATATTTATTAAACATATTATAAAGGCTGAAAATACGTACAATGTACACATTACGGGGGTTACTTTGGATGTGAATTTGCCAATAGCTTTTATTCCGCCAATAATTGTTACGTAAGTGATTATTGCAACAATCAGGCCTAATACCCAACTTTGGCCTGCAAAGAAACTGCTTTCTCCGCCGGTAACTTCTGTTATTTGTGCGGTCATTGCGTTGATTTGGAATAAATTCCAACCGCCAATCATAGCAAATATGCAGCATAGAGCGTATATTTTTGATAAATGTGGCGCAAATGGTTTTATCCATGGAGCTTTTAGTCCGTTTAGTATATAATACATCGGACCTCCGGCAACTGTTCCGTCTTTATTTACTTGTCTGAATTTTATACCAAGCAAAACTTCTGCAAACTTCAAGGCCATTGAAAAAAATCCTGCCATAATCATCCAGAAAATTACGCCTGGCCCGCCAATAGATACTGCAGCAGCGGAGCCCGCTACATTTCCTATCCCTGCGGATGCGGAAATGGTAGCTGTCAATGCTTGAAATGATGAAACTTCGCCTTTTTTCTTTCTTTTTATAACATCATCGTGCTTGTATTTGTTTAATATCAAACTCAAACCGTGTTTGAAGCCCCATATTCCGATAAATCTTGTCCGGATAGTAAAATAAAAAGCCGCAATCATTAAAAGTGCAACAAGAAATTGGACTTCAACGCCCTTAATCGTTACGGAGTAAAATATAATTCCGGAAATTTTATCGGCTATCGGTGATAGCAAACTGTCTATCAAACTGTCTAAGTTCATTCTTAAATTATACTATAAACATATTTGATATGTTTAGTATATGATAAAACCCTTAGTTTGCAGGATTTATATAACGGCTTCTTTTTTCTCTACTACGTTTTCAGAGTATTCAAGCAATGCTTTGAAGACAAACGGATGTAAATTACCTTCCATAACGTCCTTGTATATAATGGCAAGTGCCTGTTGCTTCGTCATAGGTTTTTTGTAGACTCTGTTTTCCAACAATGCTGAATACTTGTCTGCTGCAGATACAATTTGCTGATTAATGTCTGCAAAAAAGTCGGCAGGAGCTTTTGGATATCCGCTGTGTTTTGAGTTTTGGTGATGATATTTTACGAGGTTAAGAGTTCTTGTATCTATATCTGTGTTTTTAAGCAATTCGTAGCCTAATTCTGAATGCCTGTGCATTATTTCTTTTTCTTTTTCATTCAGACCTCCGGCCTTATTCAATACTTCGGCAGGAATAAGAACTTTCCCGATATCATGCAAATATGCAGCGTCTTTTACAGATTTTACATTAACGTGTTCTTTCAGGCCTCTTGGCAGGTTTGCAATAATCCCTGATGCAATCTCCTGAGTTTCTTTTGCGTGATGCTCCATAAGATCCTGCAACTCGTTCATATTTAATTTAACTGGGGCCTTAATTTCTTTTAAAATCTCTTTGATACGAGGATTTGAAGCAATAGCATATTTAAGTGCAGGTTCTGTCATAAAACGGCTGACAGAGGTGCTTTGAAAATGATCTCTGTCATAGCCGACTTGCGTTCCGTTAAACGCAGGCAATGTCATATTTGATTTGATTC
>JBGUSD010000119.1:0-11051 GCA_045132355.1 Candidatus Gastranaerophilaceae bacterium | reverse complement strand
ATCTGCCTTTTACGGGTGATAACTATCATATGTTTTCTGAGCGTGAATTTAATCTAATGAAAGATGGTTCATATTTTATTAATGTTGCAAGAGGTGAGCTTGTAGATAATATGTATTTGAAACGGGTGCTTGAAAGCGGCAAACTTAAAGGTGCAGCGCTGGATGTTATTGCCTGCCAAAATGCGTGTTCAAGCTGCAAGGAGTTTTCTGATGCGTTAGAGGTTTCGTCTTTATCATGTTTTGAGGATTCTCTTGTTGTCAAAGAATTGAAAAATATGCCAAATGTGATTTTGACCCCTCACATTGCTTATGAATCCAAAAATGCGGTGAATACAATACTAAAACTGACTTTTGACGGAATACGTGATTGTATCAATGGTGGAAGCCAGGAAAGAGTTATTTGAAAATTTCGCACGTTATTGACTTGAAAAGGAAATCTCTTCTTTTTCTGAGTACAAAACCGAAATCTTTTAAGTGTTGTATAAGTTCCTCAGGTGCATAAAATTCTGCTTTTGATTTTGCAAGGTATTTGTATGCTTCATTTTCGCCGAGCATAAATTTTGTCATTATCGGCAAAAGTTTTTCGTATATTTTTCCCATCAAAGTTTTTTCGCCAAAATCAAGGTGCAAAAACTCTCCTCCGTCTTTCAGCACCCTGCGAATTTCTCTCAAGGCATGTTCTGTGTTTTCTATATTTCTTAGGCCGTATGTGATTGTTATGCAGTCAAAAGAGTTGTCCGCAAACGGTAAATTTGTGCAGTCTGCTTGAATAAATTCAATTTTCGGGTGTTTTTTTCTTGCTATCTCAAGCATTTTTTCGGAAAAATCTACCCCAAAAACTCGTAGGTTTGGGTGTGATTCGTGAATTATTCCTGCAATATCGCCTGTGCCCGTACATAAGTCCAAAACGGTTGATACATTTTTGAAATCTAAAAGCGAAATACATTTCCTTTTAATATGTTTATCAAGGCCGAAAGAAATTATACTGTTTGCAAAATCGTAGTAATTTGCAATTTTATCAAACATTTTTTTTATTTTTTCAGGCGATTTATTCATATTTTGTTACCATTTTGCGTCAATTTAATATTAACATATAATTGAATTATGAGAATAGGTTTTGTACCGATAGATAATCGTCCTGTATGCTACACTCTGCCAAAAATGATTGCAGACATAGATGATGATGTGGAATTGTTTTTGCCGGAGAGATGTCTGCTCGGATCTCTTGAAAAATATGCGGATGTCGATTCAATATTTGGATGGCTTGAATCTTTGCCAAAACTTGATGCAATCGTGTTATCACTTGATACCATAGCGTACGGAGGTTTGATTTCTTCAAGAAGATGTCAACAAACACTCGACGAAATAAAGGCAAGAATTTATAAATTGAAAGACATTTTATTATCAAAAGGTGCAAAAATATATGCTTTTTCAAGCATAATGAGAATTTCTAATAACAATGTCAACGAAGAAGAAAAAGAATATTGGTCTGATTGGGGCAAGAAAATATTTGAGTATTCTTACAACTCAGACAAATTTGGAGCTGCAAAAACAGATGTTCCCAAAGATATCCTTGAAGACTACCTAAGTACACGAAAAAGAAATTTTGAAATAAATAAAATTTATCTTGAGTGGCAAAAAGAAGGCTTTTTTGACACGCTTGTCTTTTCAAAAGATGATTGTGCAGAATTTGGTCTGAATGTGCGAGAAGCAAAAGAACTTGAGGAATTGGGCGGCTTTGTAAAAACCGGCGCTGATGAAATTCCGCTTACACTTTTGGCACGAGCAATCAATGGTTGTGTAAAGGTTTGTCCGATATTTATTGAGCCGGATTTTAAAAATTTAATATCAAATTATGAAGATGTTTCTATCGAAAAAAGTGTCTTGGGCCAGTTGGAACTTGCCGAATGTGACGTAGTAACAAGAGAAAATGCTGATATTCTTTTATATATAAATAATTTTAGAGATCATCAGGGTGAAATTGTTATGGGTGTTGATACAAAATCCTTTGACGGAACGTGGACAAAACCCGAAAAGCCTTATATGATTGCTGATGTGAGATTTGCAAACGGTGCTGATAATGCGTTTGTAAAACAACTTTTTGAACAGGGCTTGGGTGAAAATTTTTGCGGATATTCGGCATGGAATACGTCAGCAAATACTCTCGGTAGTTTGATTTGTGCCGCAAAGATGAAATTTTTATCAAAAAAATACAACGAATCCGCTTTTAAAAAGTTGCAGACAGTTAGATTTCTTGATGATTGGGCTTATCAGGCAAATGTTCGTCAGAAAAAGCCAAGCAAAGAGATTTTGAGTCTTTTAATGAAAGATTATGAAAAAATAGTTCTTAAGGGTCTTGATGTTGATTTGAAACCGATATATAACTATCCTTGGAATAGATTCTTTGAGGTAGAAGTTGAATTTAACTGAGCTGATATTGTTAGGTTTTGCCCTTGGAATTGATTGCATGGTCGCATCTTTTGCACAGGGTGTAATTTTTACAAAGCACAGGAGAAAAAATTCGTTTGCTTTGGCAAGCTCCATGGGTGTTTTTCAGGGCGGAATGCCATTTATAGGCTATTTTGCAACAGATTATGTTCGATACGTTATCTCTCCGTTTAGTAAGTTAATAGTATTCTTTATTTTTTTCCTTTTAGGTATGAAGTTTATATTTGATGCATTTCAACCGAAAGAGGATGTACAGTGCTGTATTGGGTTGAAATGTCTTATAGGTTTGGGCATTGCAACAAGTATTGATGCTCTTGTTTCAGGCGTTACCCTAAATTTGACAAGTACAAATGTTCTGTATGCAGGGCTGATAATAGGAATTATCTCTTTTGTTATGTCTATGGTTGGTTTTTGGGGCGGAAATCTGTTGAAGATTTTCCCTCCGAAATATATGGAAATTTCCGGCGGATTGATTTTAATTTTCTTAGCAGTGAAGTCAATTTTTAACTAAATTATGTCGGGCATGCCTTAAAAACAGTCCCCATGTGAGAAATTTTACATTTCTTAATACATATTAAAACCATGCAAAACCATGTTATGACATGGGTTTGCATGATGTAAAATCCGCAGACCATGTCAGAGCTTACAAAATATCATGGTTGACAAACCAAAATAGCCTAATACAGAGCGTTTGTGGAGCTTGTAATAAAACTTCACAATCTCATGTTTGCTACTTGAAAAATAATCCTTATTTTTTATAATGTTAGTAAGGTCAAAGATAGTTGATTTAAGCGACCTTTAGGGGTGGAGAAACGACAGGAAACTGTCGGATTTCGCTCATGGGATATGTAGATAATTTGGAGATTATATAAATTGTTTAGAAGTAGAGATATGGGTAGAGCGGTTGCAGTCAGAAGATGGACACCTACGGCTTTGGAGTGCTATAAAAGAGGTTGCAACTGTGAGGGTTGTTTTTATAAAGATTTCTTTAGTGGGTCGTCTCAAAAATGCCAGATGAAAGCATCCGTTTTGGAATTGGTCAGAGTAATCGGAACTCCTAGTATTGAATTACCACAATTTATTCTTGATGAAGAATAACTTACCCCTTTAAAAAATCATATTATCATGTTATACTGCCGATACAAGGAGGATATAAATGCATATTTACGTAAATGGAAGAAACATTGAAATTACAGATGCTATCAAAGCTTATGTAAAAGAAAAAATGAGCAAGGTTGCTGCGCACTATGATCAAATACAAGGTATTGATGTAGTTCTGTCAGTTATTAAAAATCCTGCAGCAGTTGGAAAACATGTTGCAGAAGTCTCTTGCAAACTTGCATCAGGTGTTATCAGATGTGAAGAAGCCGCTGAATCTATGTACGCAAGTATTGATTTGTTAGCTGATAAATTGTCACGACAAGTTCAAAAATTTAAAGACAAAACTACAGGTTCAGACAAAGCTTCTATCAGAACCGATGCACTTGAAGAAGCAACAAAAGCTGAATAGTATTTTTATATAATAATATTATTGATATTTTAAAAGCTCTCAGAAATGAGAGCTTTTTGCATAGGGTAAGTTTATATTAGGTTATTCTTAGAAAGTTGCAACCGGTTTCTTTTGTGCAGTTGCACCAGGGATTGATTGCCAATTTGCTGCCATAATTTTCTTGAATGATTTAAGAGCTGTATCTTCCAATTCGCCAAGTTCTTCAGCTTCCATAATCAATTCACGGAGCGGAAGCAATGCTCTTTGGTCTCTTAAAACACCCAATGCTGCAGCAGCACCGGCTCTAACAAGTTCGTTTTCAGAACGGTTTTTCATAACATCAATCAAAGCAGGAACTGCTTTTGTATCGTTCAATTTGCCAAGAGATGTTACAGCGTAAATTCTTACGTTAACCCATTCGTCATATAACCTGTTGATAACTTTATCAACTGCTTTTTTGTTTCCGATTTCGCCTAAAGCACGGGTTGCATCACATCTTACGTTAACTTTTTCATGATCAAGTGATTCAATTAATGCATCAGTTGCAACGTCACCGATTTCAATTAGCGCATCTGTAGCTGTAATGCAAACTTGAGGGTTTTCATCGTTTAATGCTTCAACTAACGGTTCAACAACGATTTCACCGCCTAAACGGCCTAAAGCACGTGCTGCACGAACTCTTACGTCAACGTTCCTGTCTTCACGCAAAGATTCAATTAAGTGTGTTGTAGCTTTGCTATCACCAAGTTCACCGAGTGCACGAGCTGCATATAATCTTACAGAACCGTTTTTATCATATTTTAAAACTTCAATTAACGGTTCAACTGCTTTTGAGTCACCCATTTCGCCCAATACACGAGCAGCATTGTATCTTACTTTTTCTGAATTGCTTGTTTTCAAATCTGTTAGTAATTCATCAAATGTCTTCTTTACTTGTTTTTTCTTGCTGTTTACACTAATTGTCATTAATTGCCTCCGACACTACAATAAATAATTCTACACCTTACTCATATATAAAAAATTTGTGTTGAATATTATTGCTTTTTTTATTATCTCATATTAACTATTTGTAACATTTCCTATTTTTTAATGTCTCTGTGGTTTTTATTAAGGGTAACATCCACACTTATTAATATAACATATTTTTTGATCAACTTCTTGGGTTAAATGTATTATTTTACAAATATTATTGATTGTTTTTTTAAAGATAAGTATAATTCAATAATACAATAATTGTACGTGTTACATTTGTTAACACATTATTACTATCCGCAGATAGTAATAATAAATTCGCTACCCTTGCCAACTTCACTGTTTACCAATATTTCGCCGTTGTGCTTTTCAATTATTTTGTAACAAATTGCTAAACCGAGGCCTGTGCCAACGCCTACTCCTTTTGTAGTAAATCCTGCTGTAAATATCTTGTTGAGCTGATCTTCAGGAATTCCTTTTCCGTTATCTTTTATTTTTACGAAAAGTTTTTCATCTTTGTATTCTGTTGTAATTTCGATTTTTCCATTGCCCTCAATTGCTTGACATGCGTTAATCAAAATATTGGTGAAAACTTGATTTAGCATATTCGGATAGCATTTTATTAAAGGTAAATTTCCGTAATGTTTTTCAATTTCAATTCGATTTTTTGTTTCGTGTCTTATTAGATCAAGAGTCAAATCTATTTCTTTATTAATATCGGCTTCCTGAAGTTCGGCTTCATCAAGTCGAACGAATTTTTTGAGGGAGGTTACGATATTGCTGATTCTTTGAATTGCTTCAAAATCAATTTCATTTATTTCCTTCATCATTTCTTGAATTTCTGCATCATGAATTTGCGGAATAAATTTGGAAAGTATTGCATTATTTGATTTTATTGAAGCGACAGGGGTATTAATTTCATGGGCAACACCGGCTACAAGTTGACCTAAGGATGCCATTTTTTCCGAATTAATGAGTTGGAGTTGGGTTTCTTTAAGTTCTTTCAGGGTGTTTTGTAGTTCTTTAACCGTATCAATATTTTTTTGATACAGTTCGGCTCTAATAATTGCGTTGCCAAGTTGGGAAGAAATTGCCTCCAGAATTTCAAGTTCTTCGCTAAATTCACGTTTATGATAACTTAAAAGAACAATTATTCCAATAAGTTTTTGCATATGAAACACTGGTACTATAATTCTCATAACAGGTTGTTTAAACGGAGTTGCACCGATGTATTCCAACATAGAATGACTTATAGAGATTTTTCCGGAGAGGATTTGTTCATAAGTCCTTTCATCATATTTTATTTTAGAAGTTGTTGGTTTTGTGCCATAGACTTCTTCAATAGAAAATTCTCCGTTGTTGTGAGATGCATAGTAGGCTTTGTATGCACCAAGCATTATTGCAAGTTCATTCAAGGCAGAGTCAATTATGTTTGAAATATCCATTGATTCTCTTATTATGTTTGAAATCTTATTTATAAGCCCCATACGAATAGCCTGGGATTGTGCATTTTGTCTGATTTTTTGTAAGTCTTCGTTTTCTTCTTCAAGTTTTGAATACTTTTCACTTATCTCATTAAGCTGTTCTTTGTACGCTTTGAGTTCATTTTCTGCCGTAACGTCAGTAAAAAATATTGCAGTATATTTTCTTTTTTTGACCGCAATCATGTTAAAGTACATTATATTATTTGGGGCAAATTCATAGGTGACGTAGGCGAAGAAATTTTCTTTAGAATTTATGGCATGGAAAATTGGTGAATATATTTCCAAATTTTCACTATTAAGCGGACATATATCAAAGTTCATGTTGTGAGAAAATATTTTGAGGTTTTTAAAATCTTTGAAGGTGCTTTTAAAAGCATTATTAAGAAAAGCAATCTCTCCGAGATTGTTTACGACAATTACTGCTTCTGCAAATTGGTTCAAAAACTCAAACTTCTTCATGATATATATTATATGTTTAATTCGGTTATATGTGAAATTCGTTACATAATAATTAATCTCTTTTGTGGTATTATATAGAAAAAGGGGTATATATGAACAGAATCGGAATTGATGTTGGAGGAACCAACGTAAAAATTGCGCTTGTTGATGAGCAGGGCGGAATAAAATATTCAAATACTGTACCAACCCGAGCTGAAATGGGTTATGAATACACGGTTAATAATATAAAACAGGCAATACATGATTTATTAAAGGAATCAGGAAACCCAGAAATAGAAGGTATCGGGTTTGATTTTCCTGGACAAATCGATTATAAAAACGGAATAGTAAAACTTGCTCCGAATATTCCCGGGTGGGCAAACGTTCCGATTGCAAAGATAATTGAGGACGAGTTCAAAGTTCCGACACGTATAGATAATGATGTTCACTGTGCGGCATTGGGTGAATTAAAGTACGGTGCCGGCAGAGGTTGTGAAAACTTTATCTGTATGACGGTTGGGACAGGTATCGGCTCAGGTATTGTAATGAACGGTCAACTTTTGCGCGGGGCATCAAATGCGGCAGGAGAATTGGGGCATATCAAACTTGATATGGAAAAAGATCATCTTTGCGGCTGCGGAGACTATGGATGTCTTGAGGCTTTTGCATCAGGACCGTCTATTGTTAAAATGGCTCAGGAGTATCTTATGAGTGGAAAGTCCACAAAGTTCAGAGAACTTGCAAATGGTGGTGAAATTACTCCGTTTATCGTTTGCGAAGCAGCAAAACATGGCGATCCGGTTGCAAGACGAATTTTTACAATAATGGGTGAGTATATCGGTTTTGGCCTGACAAGTGTTGTAAATCTTTTAAACCCTGAAAAAATAATTATTGGCGGCGGGGTTGCAGAATCCGGCGACATTTTGCTTGATCCGATAAGAGAAACAATTAAAAAACGTGCAATGGTTGTTGCAGGTTCTGCCGTTGAAGTTGTTCCGGCACAACTTGGCAATAGTGCAGGCGTTGTCGGTGCAAGTTTGTTGATAGAAAGTTAGTTAATGGCAATATATTTTTTCTACGGAGACGAAGAATTTAATATTGAGCAGGAAGTAAACAAGTTTAAAAAAGGACTTTACAAAAATTTCCTTGAAATGAGTCTGAAAACTTATGACAATCCAAAGTTTGCAGACCTTGTTGCAATATTGCGAACCCAACCGATGATGTTTGGTAAAATGCTTATTATAATAAAGTGCCGTGATTATTTTGCCAAGGCTTTCGAGGACAGTGAACTTAAGCAAATAGAAGAAGCCCTTGAGGATAATAACGATAATCTTGATATTGTTTTTGTGGCCGAGCTTGAACGTAACGAGGGCAAAAAACTTGACAGCAGAAGAAAATTCTTTAAGATGCTTTCAAAATATAACGCAAAAGAATTTCCGTCAATTCCGACCTACAAAACAGCAGAGCTTGAAGCATGGATAAAAAAACAGGCAAAATCGAAAGAGATTGAACTTGATTCAAAGGCCTGCGAGGCTATGATTGCACAAATCGGGAATAACCTCAGAGAAATTGACGGCGAACTTGATAAATTGAAGTTGTTTGCGTATCCAAACAAAAATATTTCCAAAGAAATGGTTCAGGAATTGTGTATTTCAAACGAAGATTTGTTTGCATTTTCCGATTATTTGATGAAGGGTGAAAAAGATAAGGCGCTTTTGGAATACAAAAGATTATTAGATAAAAAATACTGTTTGGAGATAGTTTCAGCACTTCAGACAATGGTCAGAAAATGGATTACGTTGAAGGCAAAATCCTCTTCAAGTTCTGCAGCAGAGCTTTCAAGACTGACAGGGCAACACGAATATGTTGTTAAATTAAATTTGCAAAAACTAAAGAACACAAGCCTGAAGGATTTGGTTAGTTTAAAACAAAATCTTACTGATGCGGAATACAGGATAAAATCAGGCGAATCTCTTTCACCTGAAAAGGAGGTAGAAAATGTCTTGTTTAGCTACTGATTATCCTTTTCTGGTTGATTATTTTAATAAGGGAATAAAGGATTCCGATAAAAATATCGCCCATTGTATTCTTTTTTGGGGAAATGATATTGATGCGCAATATGAACTTGCATTGGAGATTGCAAGGCTCTTGAATTGTAAGGAAAACGGGGCGGAGAATTGTACATGTCATAATTGCAACTGGATTAGGGAAAACGCACATCCTGCGGTTTTGACTTATTCAAAAACAGATAACAAACCCTCTGATGATGATACAAAAAATGTAATATCAATTTCTCAGGCAAGAGCAATAAAAAATGATTTGGCGGTAACATCAGACTATCACAGAGTTTTGATTTTTTGTGACAGAGATGAGGATGGTAAACTTGGCGGACTAAACCAGACAAACTTTTCTATTGATGCTGCAAATGCCCTTTTAAAAACTTTTGAAGAACCGCCTGAAAATACAACGTTTTTCTTTTTGACAAATGATGTCACCGATATGATCTCGACTGTCGTTTCAAGGGCACAAAGCTTTTTTGTTCCTTCTAAAAAAGAAGAACCGCAAAATTTTGAATTGGTCAAAGACCTTCTTGACGGGTATTTAGAGTTGGAACGCCAGGATGTATTGGACTTTAATGATAGTTTGCTGAGGTTGTTGCAGGACAATAATCCTAACGAAATATTTATTCAGATGCAAAATTATATGGCAAATCTGATAAAATCAAATTTAGATAACAGTATTTTAAAAATAAGGTTAATTCGTGATATAAATTCTGTTGAAAAAGCAAAACGTGAATACAAACTGAACATGAATATTCAAACAATATCCGAAACCTTGGCTTTTTCTCTTATCCTTTAATCATATAAAGATAATATTAAAAAAACCAAAAACCCCTGAAATTTATAATATAATTAACTTAATGAGGGAGTTGCCCCTCATCCTGTTCTCTCCCAAATGGGCGAGGAAAAACACGAAAGAGAGAGGTTAATTATGATAGATAAAACTGCGATTATTCATCCTACAGCTCAGATAGCAGAGGATGCAATTATCGGACCATATTGCGTTATAGGTGAAAATGTTAAAATCGGAAGCAAGACAAGAGTTATTTCTAATGCGCACATAGAATTTGCTGAAATAGGCGAAAGGTGTACGATTTCTCCGTTTTCAACAATAGGTTCCGAACCTCAGGATTTGGGCTACAAAGGTGAACCTACAAAGGTTGTAATCGGCGATGATACTATCATAAAAGAAAATGTAACAATTCATAGAGGTGCCGCATGTGGTGATTTTACAACAAGAATTGGTAATAAATGTTTACTGATGGTTGGCTCTCACGTTGCACATAACTGCGTTTTGGCTGATCAAGTGATTTTGGCAAACCTTGTAACACTTGGCGGACACGTTCATGTCGGCTTTGGCGCATTTGTTGGAGGTATGAGTGTATTCCACCAGAATATCAGAATTGGCGATATGGCAATAATTTCCGGTTTCTCAGCATCACGTCAGGATATTTTACCATATTCAAAAGGCGAAGGCAGACCGCCTGTTCCGCGTGGGTTGAATGTTGTTGCACTCAAGCGCCGTGGAGTTTCACAAGAAGACAGAAATAATATGAATCTTGCGTTTAAATATTTGATTTCAGAAGAATTGAATACATCACAGGCTATTGAAAAAATTAAGGCAGAAATTCCGATGAATGAATATATTGAAAAAATGATTGATTTTGTCAAAACTTCAAAACGCGGAGTCCTTCTAAAATCACACAAAAGCGGATACCAGTCACTTGAAGGCTCAGATGACGAAGAATAGATTGTAACTTGTCCTCCCGATAGGGAGGACAAAAATTTTAAGGAGAAAATTTATGCAAACTGTTTGGGATAAATATGCAAAAGTTTTGGTTGATTATTCGGTTGATGTTCAAAAAGATGATCTTGTCGAAATCAGAGCGACAAGCATTTATGCAAAAGACTTGGTAAGAGCGGTTTATAAAAGAGTTTTACAACGTGGCGGCCACCCTATTTTAAGAACCGCTTTTGAAGATATGTCTGACATATTTATAAAATTGGCATCAGATGAGCAGTTGGATTTTGTTGATCCGATTGTGAAGTTGGAATACGAAAGAATTGACAAAATGATCTCAATAGGTGCACCAATGAATACAAAAAATATGGCTCGTGCCGATTTGGACAAAGTCGCACGCAGAGGTAAGGCGTTGAAAC
>JBGUSD010000118.1:0-2538 GCA_045132355.1 Candidatus Gastranaerophilaceae bacterium | reverse complement strand
CGTGAAGATAAACCCCAACTCTTGCGGCATCAAACAAGTCCATTTTTTGTGCTATTAAACCTGAGATTATTCCTGTTAGTACATCTCCGCTTCCTGCTTTTGCAAGGGCGCTGTTACCTGTTTTGTTTGTATAAATATTGCCGTATGGGTCTGTGACAACTGTATTATGACCCTTTAAAACGATTATGCTGTTGTATTTTTGTGAAAGCTTAACACTGTAGTCCTTTGGATTAGATGAAATATTTTCAACTGTTTCGTCCAATAACCTCGCGGCTTCCATCGGGTGCGGGGTTAAGATTGTATTTTTAGGTAACTTTATATCTTTATTTTTGCTTAATATGTTCAGCCCGTCTGCATCAATTACCATCGGTATGTCCTGAAAATTTTTTATGGTATCAATGAATATTTCCTGAGCTTTTTTGGATGTGGTTAGTCCGCATCCTATTGAAATTACGTTAGGTTCTCTGTTTATTATCTCATCAAGTGGTAAAAATACTATGTTTTGGGTTTGTGCGGCAACAGTTTTTATTGTATCTTCATCTGAAGCTAAAAAACAGTAGCCGCAGCCGATTTTTAATGCCGATACGCTTGATAGATATGCAGCACCAGGCATGTACTTTGAGCCTGCAATGTTTAAAACCTTCCCAAAGGTTCCTTTATGTGAATTTTGCTCTCTTGTTGGCAGTTTAAATTCCAATTTGTCTTATCCCTTCATATACTGTTATTGCAACCGAATTTGAAAGATTTAGGCTTCGTTGACCTTCTTTCATTGGTATCGTTATTGCGTTTTTGTCCGTGACATATTTATCGGGCAAACCTCTTGTTTCCGGCCCAAATACCAAAAAGTCCCCTTCTTTAAATTCAATATCTGTGTATAATCTTTTTGATTTTGTTGTTAAATAATAAAATGTTCCGTTTGGATTGCTTTTATAAAGCTCATCCATTGTTTCGATTTTGTGTATATCTACACTGTCCCAATAATCAAGTCCGGCACGTTTTGTGTATTTACTTGATAGTGAAAACCCGAGTTTGCCTACCAAATACAAACTGCAACCTGTGCAGGCGCATAAGCGTGCAATATTACCCGTATTTTGCGGTATTTCAGGCTCATATAGTACTATGTTAAACATTATTTCTTCTCAAATAATTTTTTGCTTTCAACTACAACAGGGATTCCTCTGACTACACAGAAGATAATTGCAATCCAAGCAAGTATTACTGCAACAAGATTAAGAGTGCCTGCCCAAGTATAGCCTTGAATTGCAGGTGTCTTTGCTAAAATTATCAGAATAAATGCCATTACTTTTGCAACAGCGTAGCTGATTCTCATAAATTTTGAAGCACAGATAAATTTACCCAATTTGCTTGATTGCATTGAAGTTTCACCAAATGCGGTGTAACCTTGGGCTAGAGCCACACTTCTCAAACTGTCTGTTGTAAAAGCCCTGGTTACGCAAATTATAGGAAATATCGGGCTTAACCATCCCAATACCGCAAATACAATCCAATATGAAGCTTCTACAATTCTGTCTCCCATAATGTCTAATACAGAGCCGAGTTGGGATGATTCGTTGAATTTCCTCGCAACCCAACCGTCAACTCCATCAAGAATAAATGCAATTATTGTCAATATAAATGCCCATATGTAAGCTATCGTTGATGGTATGAACAACAGATATATTGCAAGTAATGCAACAAATATTCTGAATATTGATATAAAATTTGCCATAATCTCTCCTTATAGATGTTGTTTAACTCTTGATAGTCCAAAATCGACATTATCAAGTTTCTTTGCTCTATCGCCAAGCATAAGTTGTTCGGCTTCCTCAAGAACTTTTGTAACCATAAAGCCGTTATCTCCGCCGGATCTTGCTTTTTGTCCTGTCTCGCAGCAGTGTATAAAGTGCTGACATTCAAGTTTTAACGGTTCTATTTCTAATATATCAGGCTGGAATACTTCACTTGAACCGGCTTTAAAGTTCTCATAAATTGTTAATTTGTTTTCTGCGACAGTATCATCCAATATCGCAGTTTTTTTAGTTCCTCTGACAAGCAACTGAACGTGTTTTTTAGGAGTTATCCAACTGTCTGAAATTTGTCCTACAATTCCGTCCTGAAATTCAATTGTCAAATGGGTAATGTCCATAATGTCATTTCTGTCAGATGAGCACCCGACAGCAGAGATGATTTTGACGGGCTCTTTTCCTATAACATAGCTCATCATTGAAACGTCGTGCGGCGCCAAATCCCACATTACACTTCTGTCGTTTTTGAAATAATTAACATTCAATCTGTCGCTTTGTGCGTATACAACTTCTCCCAATGCACCTTCTTCGATAAGCATTTTTAATCTGTTAACCGCAGGGTGATACAATAGCAGGTGACCAACCATAAGGACTAACCCCTTGCTGTCTGCCAGTTCTTTCAATGCTTTTGCCTCATCTGCGACTGTTGATATCGGTTTTTCTACATATACGTTTTTGCCGGCATCAAGCATTGCTTTTACCATTTTGAAGTGTGTATGGCTTGGTGTAACAA
>JBGUSD010000117.1:0-1410 GCA_045132355.1 Candidatus Gastranaerophilaceae bacterium | reverse complement strand
TTTCCGCCTGTTTCAACGATTGCGTACATGTCTTTTTCCTTTCATTTTGGGTTTCGTACCCCCGTCTTTTAAGCTAGTGTGGAACATTTCAGGATAACCTGTTTTGTCCTTGCGGGGAGTTTTTAAACGATTTACCGCATACTAATACGTATTCTATTATTGTACACTGAAACCGTGCTGTCAAGTAGTTTTAAGTTTTCTTAACTTTATGAATTTATTGGATTTTTGCTGTATTATTTATATATGAAGGAAGATGAGATTGTCAAATCCTGCGGTGTAAAGGTTCTCAAATCCGCCGGAAATAGCTTTGATTATAAAATATCCACAGACACCAGAACTATTGGAAAAGGTGATATATATTTGCCTTTAAAAGGTGCAAACTTTGACGGTGAAAATTTTATTGAAGATGCAATAAAAAAAGGTGCAAAGGCATATTTTACTACAAGAGGGTTGATATTTGACGGTGCTGATGCTGTTTATCAGGTTGATGATACCTTGAAAACTTATTTGAAGCTCGCAAACTTTTACAGAAATAAAATTAATCCGAAGGTTATTGCAATAACGGGCAGCTCAGGCAAAACCACTACAAAAGAAATGGTTTATTCGGTTGTAAAGGAAAATTTCAAAACTGTTAAAACATTTTCAAATCACAATAATGAAATCGGATTTTGCCAAACGGTATTTGATATGAGAGAGGACACTCAAGTTCTAATTGTTGAAATGGGTATGAGAGGGCTTGGAGAAATTGAATTGATTTGCGAGTATGCGGAGCCTGATATTTCAATAATTACAAACGCAGGATCTGCGCATATAGGAAGGCTCGGCAGTCTGGAAAATATTGCAAAAGCAAAATGCGAGATTGCAAAATATCTGAAAAAAGACGGTTTGTTTATTGCTCTAAATCAGGACAGGATAAAAAATGCAGTCGAATTTAACGGAGAAAAGGTGTATTTCTCGCTTGAAGATGTAAAAATCTTGGATAAAAAGCAGTCTTATTCAAGGTTTGAATACAAGGGAAAAATTTATGAACTTCAAATTGAAGGCGATTACAACATAGAAAATTCTCTTGCCGCAATAGAAGTCGGCTACCGTTTGGGTATGTCTTATGAAAGTATAAAAAGGGGCCTTTTTTCATACAAACCTATTGAAAAGAGATGGGAAGTTCAGAAAGTTGCCGGTTTTAATATAATTAATGACAGTTACAACGCAAACCCGGAATCTATGAAAGCTTCCGTTAAAACCTTCATTGAACTTTACAAAAACCCTGTTGTTGTATTGGGAAACATGGGTGAACTTGGTGAAGATGAGGTTCAATACCACAGAGAAGTAGGAGAGTTTTTGTCAAATCTGAATTCATATAATGTTAAATTTTTGACAGTGGGAAATCTTGCAAAATATATAGGTGATGTG
>JBGUSD010000116.1:0-16988 GCA_045132355.1 Candidatus Gastranaerophilaceae bacterium | reverse complement strand
CGGCAAGCAGTACACAGTCATTGCATAGTCTATATGCTTCATACTCTATGGAGCCGGCAACGGATTTGGTTTGACCGCAGCAGTCGCATTCAAAGGTTTCGTTTTCCAAAGAGGGATCTTCCTCTAAATCATCAATGACCATTTGGGCCACAACTTCCTGCATCTCTTTTACGATTTCTTCTTCAGATTTCATTATTTCACCAAATCTTTCATATCTTTGACGGCCTGAGCTAGTCCTGTAAATATTGCGCGTGAGATTATACTGTGCCCGATGTTGAGTTCATACAAACCTGGAATTTCGTGCATTCTGTGAACGTTGTTGTAGTTTAGACCATGTCCGGCATTAACTTTAAGCCCCAAGCTTTGTGCTAGTTTTGCCGAATTTTTAAGTTTCAGAAACTCTTCTTCTTCATCATTTGTTCCAAACTTTTCTGAGTATTGACCGGTATGCATTTCAATATATTGTGCCCCGGTTTTTGCAGAGGCTTGAACCTGTTCTTCCGTTGGGTCAATGAATAAACTTACCAAAATGCCGGCATTTTTCAGTTCTTTGACAAATGGAATTATTTTATCAAGCTGACCTGCAACATCCAGACCACCTTCTGTTGTTACTTCCTGTCTTTTTTCAGGGACAAGGCATACGGAATGAGGTTTTACCTCAAGTGTGATTTGTTTCATTTCATCTGTTACAGCCATTTCAAGATTCAGATTTGTCTTAAGTGTACGGATAAGGGTTTTTACGTCTTTATCTTTAATATGCCTGCGATCTTCTCTCAAATGTGTGGTGATAGAAGTTGCACCATTTTGTTCGCAAATTTCAGCAGCCTTTATTGTGTCCGGTTCTACGCCTCCTCTTGCGTTTCTTAGTGTTGCTACATGATCAATATTTACGCCTAATAACATGTTTTTCCTCTCTAATATTTGCTTATTTTTAAAAGTGCTGTGTATGATGGTAGTATTGTAATATTTTCGTCATCTTTTATGTTGTCTGTTACGTACTTTATAGATTTTTTCACGTCAGGTTCCACATGAATTTTGTTTTGCGGAATACCTGCGTATTTTAGCCTTGTAGCCATATCGTATGCTCTTGTGCCGGATGTTACGACAAGTTTTTGAGCGTTTTTCAATTGTTCAAAATCACTATCCCAAAGCCAAGATATATCTCTGCCGTCAGCATAATTGTCGTTGATTGCAATTATTATGTTTGAATTTAAATCAACAGTTTTTAATACTTCACTTGCGCCGGCAGGGTTTTTAATTAGCTGAATTAATGTTTTGTGACCGTTAATTATTCTTGTTTCCGCACGGCCAAAGATTGAGTGATATGTACTGAGTGCCGATTGAATTTGTTCGGCATTTAAACCATTTTCCAAGGCTGTTGATATTGCAGCAAGAGCATTATATGCATTATACAGCCCGACAAGATTCACTGTGAAATTATCTGTTCTGTCGTTGTGGCATATCGAAAGCTCAAAGTGGTCATCAAATATTTTTGCGGTTCCTGAATATTTGCACTTTGGCCTTTTATATCCGCAGGAATTACAGAAATAGTGTCCCTGCTGTGCGTAAAATCTTTTTGAATATTCCAAAGGTGCTGTACAGATACATGTAAAGGCTTCTGACGGAGCATGGGATTCTTCTGTGTATCTTGTGTGATATTCAACATTCTCAAATCCGTAAAAAACGGTATTCTCTTTCCCAAACGTAGATACTATCGGATCATCAGCGTTTAAAATCAGTTTCAAATCAGGATTTTTATTGATGGCTTCCTTTATTACGTTTGCGGTAAAATCAAGTTCGCCGTACCTGTCGAGCTGGTCTCTGAAAAGGTTTGTTACTACAAGATAGTCACCTTTAACATTGTCATATACTTTTGTGAGGTATGCTTCATCAGTTTCAATAACGGCATAGTCATATTTTTTGAAAGGGATTATGTTGAGCGCAAAAACGTTAACTATACCTGTCAGCATGTTTGCACCTTTTGTGTTGTGTATTACATTTCCTCCTAAAATATGTGCCAAAATACCTGAAGTTGTTGTTTTGCCGTTGGTACCGGTAACGTTTATAAAACTTTTATTTATATATTTTTTTGTATATTTCATAAAATCGGGGCATATCTTTAGTGCCACAAACCCCGCAAAAGATGTTGCAGGCCGTCTTAAAATCCTCAATCCCAAGTATGATAATTTTGATAGTATTAATGCCAAATAAAATTTCATAAATAGTCCTATAAGTGTATTCCAATTTAGAGAAAAATATTCTATACTCAAATAATAATAATACAAAAGTAAGTAAATATGTACCTTTTTATTGCAATAATTTTTATAGCTGAATTAATAATCGCAACCACACTAATTTGTTTGATACAAAAATTGGACAAAAAGGTTTTGGCGTTTGATTCTCAAGTAACAGATGCAAAGCCTAAACTAAAAGAAGGACTGGTTGCTTCACGTGATGTGGTACGTAAATCTGTTGAAGGTGCAAGTTCACTATGCGTGTATGTACAGAAACAGCATAGAAGGTATATTCTCGCTGCTGTAAAAAGTTTGATAGTTCTTGTGGTTTTCTTTGTGTACAAAAAACGCAGGACAAAGTATATAAAGGCGGTACGACTTGCAATGTCATTAATAAATTTATTGTAAATTAGAATAAAATATGATAATATAACATAAAAGAAAGGTATACAAAAATGAGCAAAAAATCATTTATGTTTGGAATGGGTCTGATAGCAGGCGTAATCGGCGGTGTCGTAGCCGGTGTACTGTATGCCCCAAAATCCGGTGAAGAATCAAGAAAAGAGTTAAGAGAAACAGTAACGAAATTGTATGAAGAACATTCTCCTGCAATTTCTGATGCAAAAAAACAAGCTCTTGAATCGGTTGATCTTATGAGATATAAGCTTGAAAGACAGCTCAGAAAATTTAGCAATATGCTAAAGAACAGAAAGCTTAGAAAAGCTAAAGAACTTGAAGATGATTCAGAATTTACATACTAATCGAGGAGAATAATATGGATTTATCACAAGTAGCATTAAATCAAGGGCTAACATTTTTGGCATATGCAACAGGAGTTGTTCTGATTGTTGTCGGAGGTTTTTTGGTAAAATTATTGATTGATCTGTCAAAACTTTCCAAAAACTTAAATGAGACGACAACAATTTTGAATACAGAGTTAAAACCTACACTGGAAGGTGTTAACCAGACTCTTAAAATAATAAACGACTTGGTTAAAAGTACTGACCAAGGTGTTGATAATGTAAAACTCGCCGTTGAAAAATTCATAGGAAAGACAAAAGCCGTTTCAGAAACTATTTTGGGTGGTATCTTAAAAGGCTTTGTTTCAGTAATGGGTTTTTTATCAAAAAATAGCCGTTAAAGGTGATTAAAAAAATAAGTAATAGAGTAAAATATTAAAGTATAAGAAAAAAGGAGATATCATGTCAGCAACAAGATTTTTAGCAGGTTTTATAGTAGGTGGCGCAATAGGTGCTATTACAGGTATTTTGCTTGCGCCAAAATCAGGTGAAGAAACACGTGCAATGCTTGCAGATAGTGCAAAAGAAGCTCTCGAAAAGGCAGATAAAACCGTAAAAGAAATTCAATCAAAGGCAGATGATGTAGTATCTGATTTGCAGAAGAAAGGTGATGAAATCAAAGAAAAAATTCAGGATTTAATTGCCAAGCAAAAGAACGAACCTGAAAATGCCTAGTTTTAAGCTGTAAATAAAAAGACCGCCGTTAAAGGCGGTCTTTTTATTTTACAGGTAAACATTCCCAATATCCTTTTGTACTATCATCAGGACAAATATCATTCATTGCATACCAGCTGCAGCCTCCACCATT
This sequence comes from Candidatus Gastranaerophilaceae bacterium, assembly GCA_045132355.1. GTDB lineage: Bacteria > Cyanobacteriota > Vampirovibrionia > Gastranaerophilales > Gastranaerophilaceae > SIG32. The sequence goes on along the minus strand of JBGUSD010000116.1, from coordinate 13,146 downwards.
CCCTTTTCGATTGTCATATTTACTGCACGGCGTGCCCATTTGTTGATACCCTGCAGTTCTACCTATATCACTACTTAATAAGGCTTCTTCTGAAATATTTTTGCTTGCTCTATATGCACTCAATTCTTCTTCTGTATAAACTTTGGACGTTTTTGCCGGTTGAAAAACATCATTTTTATCCAATATAAAACTGAAAATATCATGTCCTAACGCGTTAGGTCCGGTATTTGAGCCGTTTATGTCAACAGTAATACCCATCGTGTGCGCATTTATTTGTACATTTATGCAGCTGCCATTTTCAAGCCTTTTTTCCGGGTGGTATGTTGCACCAACATCTATATATGCTATATTGTTAAGGGCATAATTTTGTGGACTTGTTGTATATTTACAATCTTTACTATTTATTTTAAATGCATCATATATCATTTTTTGACACGATTTTTTGTTATAAAAGCCGGATGAGCTGTCAAATGAAGTGCAATATTTATAAAAATTAAATATATCGTTATCAGCTTTTGCTCGTAGAATAGCTTGATTTATCATAGAATAATTTTTCTTTAAATCAGTTTTTAGAGCTTTTATTCTATAATTATGAATTAATGTCGGTATTGTTAAAGCGGCAACAACACCAATAATTCCAAGAGTTATAAGAACTTCTGCCAGAGTAAAACCATTTTTCATTGTAACCTTTTTATATGACATATTCGTCATTATTATGACATATTTATCATAACATGTCAATATAAGGCATAATCCTGATAGAATTTTCATTATGGAACAAGTTAACAAGATAAAAGAGCGGATAAAAACATTATTTACTTGGCGTGATATGTCGTATGAGGAATATGCAAGAAGGGTTCAGATAAAAACAGGGAAAAAGATTTCTACAAGCAGTTTATCGCACAAACTTTCCCGAGAAAGTATCTCGTTTAAAGAAGTTATAGAAATTTCTAACGAATTGGGATATGATATTATTTTTCGCCCAAAAGAGGACTGGAAGTGACTATTTTTTTAAAGCTTCGTCAAGAGCTTTTTCCAATGTAGCGATTTTGGCTTCCAAAACTTCTACCCTTGAAGTGCTTGATGAGTTTGTTATAGAGCTTTTTTCCAATTCTCTTTTATACGCATTTAATTTTTCTTTTTGCGCAAAATAAAATTGTCCAACCCAGGATATTCCGGCAAGCAGGCCTGTTCCAAGCGTGATTAGTGAATAACACAATACAGAAATTGTTTTTGTCGGATTGTACGGCAATTTCAGAGAAGCTGCAATTTCGTCTGAGGTAAATAGTTTGAGTGTAATAATATCACTCGCATTTGTTATTGCAAAATAGACAATTCCAAATACTAATATAAATGATAATATGTTTATTATTGTTTTCATCGTTTTCTCCTATAAAAATTCAGAACCTTATTTATATCTTCATCAGGTTCTATTTCTAACTCTATTATGTCTCCTCCAAAAGGTTTTGTAAACCTCAGGTAGTAGGATTGTAATACCTGCTCATGAGTTTTAACTTTGCCATATGCTGCGCCATACAACGTATCATTATATACAGGGTGGTGTTTATGGCTCATATGCACTCTTATCTGGTGAGTTCTTCCGGTAATGAGGGTTAATTCGACATACGTAACCTCTTTTAAACGTTCAAGAACTTTCAATATCGTTGTACTTTCTTTTCCGTCAGGAACTACTGCCATTTTATGTGGAACTTTCGGGTTTCTGCCTATCGGGAGGTTTATGGTTTCTTCATCTCCGTTGTAGTTACCTTTTATAACGGCTCTGTATTTTTTTGTAATTTCGTGGTTTTTGATTTGATTTGCTAAAAATTCGTGAGCCTTGTTGTTTTTTGCTATCATCAAAAGCCCTGATGTATTTCGGTCAAGTCGGTGCAAAATGCCGCGTCTGAATTCTCCGTTTATGTCTGAAAGATTTTCTCCGTATTTATATAATAATGCGTTTACAAGGGTGTTTTCTCTCTCGTTTGATGTCGGGTGAGTAAGCATACCGGCAGGTTTATTCACAACAAGCATATTGCCGTCCTCCCAAACAATATCAAGGGGAATATTTTGAGGTTCAATTCTTAAAACTTCATCTTCAAGTTTGTCAAATTCAACCTTATCACCCTCCTTCAGACTATATGCAGGTTTTTTTACAAGTCCGTTAACAAGAACTTTTCCGTCCTTTATTGCTTGTTGAATTTTAGCTCGGGAAATATCATCAAACATATTGGACAAATAGTTGTCTATTCTTGTATTTTCATCATTTTCGTCTATAAAGATAATCATAGTTTATTTTTAAGCAGGATGATTATTAATGCGATAACTCCAATATTTATAAATATATCTGCTAAGTTGAATACAGGAAAGTTTATAAAATTCAGTTGAATATAATCTCTGACATATCCAAATGCAATTCTTTCGTGTAGATTACCGCTTATACCAGCGGCAAACATTGCCCAGAAAAATAGTGACATCATTGAAAGCTGGGTTATATGCCTTGCAACGTATGATATAATGGCGCATACCGCCGCAACGGATACGATTATCAGAATTTCCCTTGAATCCTTAAGAATACTAAATGCAGCTCCCGTATTTTTTACATAGTCAAGTGACAAAATTTGGTTTCCGTATGAAAAGCCGTGTAGAAGCTGATTTACAACAAAATCCGAAACGTATAATGTTGCATAAACCAATAACATGAAACATGCCGCGAAGTAAAAATATCTGCTAATTTTGTTCATCGGCCGCCTCTACGTTTACTCTTGTCATAATAAAGGCTATTCCTGCCATATACACATTCATTGAGTCCCCAACTTCTTCTGTCTTTGTCATAGCGATTGACGCAACATTATATTCATGTTTGCCTTCTTTGTTTGCTATGAACATTCTCTCCAATATATTGTCATCAGGAAGTTTTCTGTATACTTCGTCAGCCTTTACCTGTGGGTAAGAAATAGTTTCATGGCCTATTGAGGCTACAACGGTCGCATTTTCAGGTTTGTCTATGACAAGTTTTGAGGTGTAATATTCACCGGCTTTAACATGTTGCGGAACTATAAGATCCATATCAATAAATCTTGTATCACCATATTTCAGGGTTGATTTCTCTTCGTCTATATCTTCTCCGCAAATAATCCATTTGTTGTCAACTTTTTTCAGTTTATATGTTCCGTTTGAGTATGAGTATAATTCTCCGGATATTGCGATGTTATCTTCAACTTGTGTAAGGGTTGCTATAGATGTTTCAAATGATTTTGCATATGCCTTGTCTCCTTCTATGGAGATGTCTTTTAGTATTGATGTGTATGATATATCTTTGTATGCCTTCCAGGTTTCATCAATAAGTTTGAAGTATGTTTCTTTGTCAAACCCGTCACCGCTTACAAAATCATCAGAATATGTTTTGGATAATTTTTCAAGGTCGTGTTCGTTGGCGTAGACAATTTGTTCCTTGATAACCTTTTTGATTTCTCTTTTATCAAATTTGGTTTGAAAATAATTGCCTATTTGAGCTTTTTTGTCTGCGAAATAGCCGGCATGTGCAGGCAGATTTGCATTCACAAAAAATAATAAAGCTAAAGCTAACAGTAATCTTTTCATAGTTCTATTATACGCAAAAAATACATTATGTAAAATATTTTGAAAACCTTATATATTTATGCTAGTATAACTTTCAAGGGAGAAAAAAGAATGAAAGAAAGTTATTTTCCGCAAGAAATAGAAAAGAAATGGCAAAAAATATGGGAAGAATCAGGTGTATTTAAAACTCCTGATGATAGCGATAAACCAAAATATTATGCCCTGTCAATGTTTCCGTACCCGTCAGGCAAATTGCACATGGGTCATGTCAGAAACTACACAATTACTGACGTTATAGCAAGATTTAAAAAAGCTCAAGGATATAATGTTTTACACCCAATGGGCTGGGATAGTTTCGGGCTTCCTGCTGAAAATGCCGCAATGAAGCATGGTGCAGATCCTGAAACATGGACAGATGAAAACATTAAATATATGACAAAGCAGTTAAAAATGCTTGGTCTATCTTATGATTGGGACAGAGAGGTTACCACATGCAAACCTGATTATTATAAATGGACTCAGTGGCTATTTTTACAACTTTATAAAAAAGGTTTGGCGTATAAGAAAGAAGCTGCTGTCAATTGGTGTGAGGATTGCGGTACAGTTCTTGCAAACGAACAGGTTATCGACGGCAAATGCTGGAGATGTGATCACGTTGTTGAAAAGAAATATCTCTCTCAATGGTTCTTAAAAATAACAGATTACGCGGATGTTTTGCTTGAAGATTTAGACAAACTCTCCGGCTGGGGTGATAATGTAAAAACAATGCAGGCCAACTGGATTGGCAAATCTCACGGTGCAATTTTAAGATTCAAAGTTAAAGAAATCGAAGGAATGGAAGTTCCTGTTTATACAACAAGGCCTGACACGGTTCACGGCATTACATACCTTGTTGTTGCGCCTGAATACAAAGATATTGAAAGATTAACAACTCCTGAAAACAGAGAAAAAGTCGAAGAATACAGGGCAAATGCTCGCAAAATGTCTGAAATTGAGAGACTTTCAACAGAAAGACCTAAAACGGGTGTTCCTCTTGGAACTCATTGTATAAATCCGTTTACAGGCGAAGAATTCCCATTATGGACTGCAGATTATGCTCTCGTTGAATACGGAACAGGTGCTGTTATGGCAGTTCCGACTCATGATACTCGTGACTTTGATTTTGCAAAGAAATATAATCTTCCAATGAAGGTTGTTATCGTTCCGGAAGACCGGAAGACAGGATGGCAAGAAGGCAAGCTATTATCTGAGGCATATACAGAACCCGGGGTTCTTATAAATTCAAACGAATTTGACGGAATGGATAACGAAAGCGCTAAAAAAGCAATTACAGAGAAAGCTGTAAAGGGCGGTTTTGGGGAATTCAAAACGCAATACAGGCTTCGCGATTGGTTAATTTCCCGTCAAAGATATTGGGGTGCTCCAATCCCTGTTGTCTATTGTGACAAATGCGGAATTCAGCCGGTTCCTGAAGATCAATTGCCTGTGATGCTTCCAAAAGATGTTGATTTCTCGGTTGTAGGCAAATCACCTATCACAACATCAAAAACATTTAAAGATACAGTTTGTCCTGTTTGCGGCGGGCATGCAGTTAGAGAAACAGATACAATGGATACATTTGTTTGCTCAAGTTGGTATTATTTAAGATATTCTGACGCTAAAAACAGCGACAAATGTTTTGATAAAGACAAAGTAAACCACTGGCTGCCTGTTGATCAGTATGTCGGTGGTATTGAACACGCAATTTTACACTTGTTGTACTCAAGATTTTTCACAAAAGCTTTGAGAGATTGCGGTTTGTTAGACTTTGATGAACCGTTCAAAAACCTGTTAACTCAGGGTATGGTATTGAAAGACGGTTCAAAAATGTCAAAATCAAAAGGCAACACAGTTGATCCGGATGAAATTTTTGAAAACTACGGGGCAGATACCGCAAGATTGTTTATCCTGTCAGATTCACCTCCTGCAAGAGATTTTGACTGGTCAGATGCAGGTGTTGAAGGATGTTACAAGTTCCTTAACAGAGTTTGGAGACTTATTGCTTCTAACGAAAAAGATATTACGGTAAATTATTCTCTTCCTGCAAATTTGAAGAAAGAAAATGACGATTTGGTTCGTGTAGTTCATATGGCAATCAAAGGGATTACAAACGATATTTCCAACGATTTCCAATTCAATACTGTAATTTCAAAATACAGAGAACTTACCAATGCAATCTACGATTGGCAGGGTAAAAAGCCGTCACTTGACGATGAAGACAAACAAGTCTTGAGCTTTGCAATAGTTTCATTGATGAAATTGATGAGCCCTGTTGCGGTTCACCTGACAGAAGAAGCTTGGCACGAATTAGGCGGTGAAGGTTCAATTCACGCCCAAAGCTGGCCTGAATGGGATGAAAACCTTGCTAAAGCAAGCTCTATAACTCTTGTTGTTCAAATCAACGGAAAAGTTAAAGATAAAATTGAAGTTGATGAAGGACTTTCACAAGATGAAATGAAAGAAGTTGCCCTAAACAGCGACCGAATAAAAGAACTGACAAGCGGACACGAAGTTATTAAAGTAATTGTAGTTCCGAAAAAACTTGTTAATATAGTTATCAAATAAAAAAGAGCCGAAAGGCTCTTTTTTGTAAAGTATTCATTACATTACAGCCAAGCGTGTATTTTAGTATTATAATTGAGAATAAATAGCAAGAGGGAGAGAATTTTGAAATATCATTTTATTGCAATAGGCGGAATAGGTATGAGCGGGCTTGCAAAATACTTGCTTGAAAACGGGTATGAAGTCTCAGGCTCTGATATAGCGGATAGTAAATATGTAAAAAAACTGAAAGATATGGGCGCAAAAATATACATAGGACATGATGAAAACAATGTTCCTGATGACTGTGTCGTTGTTGCAAGTACTGCAATTAAGGAAAATAATCCTGAAATCCAGAAGGCAAAACGCCTTGGTTTAAAGATTTTGCACAGATCTGATGTATTGCAGCACGTTTCAAGTTTGGGGAAATTTTTCTTGGGTTATTCAGGAACTCACGGTAAAACAACAACAAGCGGCTTAGCCTCATATGTTTTGGAAAAATCAGGCCTGAAACCATCATATGTGGTTGGTGGTATTTTACCTGAAATTGGTACGAATGCACATTGTCAAGACGGCAAATATTTTTGTGCCGAATTGGATGAGAGTGACGGTACAATAGTAAAATATTCCCCAAATATTGCGGTTGTCAATAATCTTGAGCCTGACCATTTGGATTTTTATAAGAATGGTTTGGAATCAATTATCGAAACCTTTGAAAAATTCTTGTCTAATATGAAATCCGGCGATAAAGTTCTTGCAAATATTGATAATGACGGTGTAAAAATGCTTGTTGAAAGAGAAAGCCAAGTGCCGTTCAGTATTTTGACATATAGTTTAAAAACGGATGCTGATTATGTTGCAAAAAACATTGCTTGTGCTCAAGATTATACGGTGTATGATATTTATTACAAGGGTGAATTTTTGACAACGATGGAAATATCCCTGAGGGGCATTCACAATATATACAATTCTTTGGCGGTATTTGCAAGTTTGCATCAGGCAGGGTGTGATATTGAACTTATCAAACCTCATTTTGCAACATTTACCGGAATGGGCAGAAGGTTTGAAAAGGTTTGCGAGTTTAATGGTATAACGGTTTATGATGATTATGCACATCACCCGACAGAAATAAAAGCAACTTTGTCTTCTGCAAAATCTTTTAAAGACAAAAATGTAATTGCAGTCTTTCAACCGCATAGATTTACAAGATTGCAAAGTCTTTGGAATGATTTTAAAAATGCATTTTCAGATGTAAGAAATCTTGTTGTAACAGATGTGTATGCGGCATCTGAGCAACCTATTGACGGCATAAATTCGGCAAACTTTGTAAACGATCTTGGCAGAGGGGAATATATTTCGGGCGATATGAAGGCGGTTGCAAAAGTTTTATATCCTGAATTAAAGTCAGGTGATGTTGTTATCGGGCTTGGTGCAGGAACTATTACAGATTTAGGCAAAGAACTTTTGGAGTGTGCAAAAGGTGGAAAATAATTTTGATATTTCAAAATTAACATCATTCAAAATAGGCGGGAAAATAAATCGAGTATATTTTCCCAAGACTGTTGATGAATTTTTAGAAGTATTAAAAAAAGAGCCTGATGGAAAAGTTTTCGGTAACCTGTCAAATACTCTTATTTCCTCTGATGGCTATGATGGTGCTGTTATTTTAACGACAAAGATGACAGGTGTTGAGGTCAACGGGTACGATATTGCTGCAGAATGCGGAATAAAAGGTCCTAAACTTGCACAAATCGCCTGTGAAAATTCATTATCAGGTTTTGAATTTATGATAGGATTCCCCGGCTCTTTGGGCGGAAATATTTGTATGAATGCATCTGCACACGGTCAGTGTATAAGTGATAATTTGGTCTCTGTGTTGTGTTTTGACGGAAAAGAGGTAAGAAAATACACAAAAGATGAGATGTGTTTTTCATACAGACATTCAATATGTTCGGATAAAAATATTATTGTATTGAGTGCGGAATTTGAATTACAAAGTGCAGATAAAAATTCGATAGAGGCAAAGATGTCGGAGAATTTGGATTTTAGAAAAGCACATCAACCATCTCTTGCCCTGCCAAATTGCGGTAGTGTTTTTAAAAACCCTGAAGGAAAATCTGCCGGACAGCTTTTGGATTCTGTTGGTGCAAAGAAAATGGAAGTTGGCGGAGTTCGGGTGTGGGATGGACATGCAAACTTTATAATAAATGACCGAGCGGGTTCGTCAACTGATGTTTTGACCCTTATGGATAAGATGTCGGTTGCGGTTGAAGAAAAGTATGGTATTAAATTAATTCCGGAGGTGAGATTCCTCGGAAATAATAAAGATGAGGTTGAATTATGCAGGAAATTAAAAATAAAATAGATAAAGACGCAAAAATAGCAGTTCTTTGTGGCGGTATGTCGAGCGAAGCGGAAGTTTCAATGAGATCCGGCAAGGGTTGTTATGAAGCTCTACTGCGTTTAGGATTTAAAAATTCTGAATTGGTCGTAGTTGACGAAAATATTACAGAAAAACTTAAAAACGGTAAATATGATTATGCCTACAATGCATTGCATGGCAAATATGGGGAAGACGGATGTATTCAGGGTATTCTTGAGATTTTAAAAATTCCTTATACCGGTTGCGGCGTTATGGCGAGTGCTGTTTGTATGCACAAAGAATACACAAAACGAATTCTTTCCAAAACTGACATACCGTTAATCAAATCTGTTTACGTCAGAAAAGGTGAAGATGTATACGAAAAAACAAAAACGTTGAAATACCCTCTAATTACAAAACCTGTGTGTGAAGGTTCAAGTTTTGGTATGACAAAAGTCAACACTAAAGACGAATTGAAAGCAGCATATGAATTGGCTGCAAAATTTAATCCTGACGTATTGATTGAAGAATATTTGGTAGGGATTGGTTGTACCGTTGGGGTTTTGGAAGATGATGGCAAACCTTTTGCAACGGAAATTCTTGAGCTGAGACCAAAAAATGAGTGGTACGATTATGAAGCAAAATATACAAAGGGTATGACAGAATTTATTCTGCCGGCAGAGATTTCGCCCGAAATGACCGAAAAAGTTAAAGGGATTGCGGTAAAAGCGTATGAAACTGCGGGTTGTAGCGGAGTTTCAAGGGTTGACTTCTTGATTGCAAATGACATTCCTTATGTGTTGGAAATAAACACATCCCCTGGAATGACTGAAACAAGTGATTTGCCGGCGCAATCTGCGGTTATGGGTATTGACTATGATCATCTGGTGTTGTTAATATTAAACAGTGCAGGACTTAATAAATAATGGAAGAACAAGAACACGAACAAGAAGAACAAAATATAGAAAATGGCGAAGAACTCCTGAGAGCGAAGCAAAAGGAACGTCAAATGCGAAAGGGCCAGAAAAAAAAGAGTTTGCTCAGGGGCTTTTTGCGCTTTTTTACGACAGTTGCAATCATAGGCGGTGTTGCTTGGTTCTGCACTTTACCGGGTTGGTTTTTGCCCAAGGATGCGTTTTCTCATATCCAGCCGTCTGTAATACAAGTTGTAAACAATAAAATAGTTAAGCCGCCACGTATCCAAAGAGCATTAAAGGATATTAGTGTTCCAAAAGTTCCTATATTTTTGGCTAGGATGGACGGTGTTAAGAGGGCTTTGCTCGATTTGGCGCCTGTTGACGAGATTTATGTAAGACGGTATGCGTTCCCGGCAAGAGTTTTGATAATTGTAAGAGAGGCAACTCCTGTTGTTACGATTGCACCTGCGGAAAACGTAAAGCCGGTTGCAGCTTTTACAAAAGAAGGCAGAATTATTATAGGTTCTGAATACCTTCCTCTGCCAAAAGAATACAATACAATATTGGTTCTTTCGTACGGAAATAAGGGTGATGATTATCGTAAGTGGAATTCTGCGAAAATAAGAGAAATTGAAAAAATTACAAAATACGTTGAGACATTCTCCAGAGAACCTGTTGAATATCTTGATTTGAGAAACCCTAAAGATGTATTTGTCAAAATAAAATCAACATTAATAAGACTTGGGGTACCTGATGATAAGATATATGAACGAATAAAACGTATTCCTTCAATTATGCCGGAAGCTAAAAAGGTTCAGTCAAAAGTAAAATATGTTGATGTAAGCTGGGAAAAAGTTAATTATCTAAAATTGAAATAAAGGAGTAATCAATGAAGGTTGCATTAGCACAAACGAGATTTAAAACGGCCGATTTTGAATTCAATTATAATCAAATAATTGAAAGTATACAAAAATGCAATTGTGATTTGATGATATTCCCGTCCTGTGATATTGCGGATTTGGGTGGCAAGGATTTGGCTTATGACGAAAAATGCCAAAACGAGCAAATGAATTTTTACGAACAAATTGCCGCAAAACACTTTGATAAGGCAATATTGCTTGGTGATGTCATGATTCTAGACGGGGAGATTTTACTGTCCGATGACGGATTTTTTGATATATGCGGTGAAAAAGTTTATGTAGATGAGATATATCGTGATGACGTTGTATGTGATTTGTATGTCTTGGCAAAAAATAAATATTTTGTAAAAGATACGTATTCAGAATTTATAGAAAGTATAAATACCAGAAATGATTTTGTATATATAAATGCAGTTTGTATGGCAGACCAGAATATATATGCAGGAGGAAGTTTTGCAAAAAACAGGGACAATGAATTTGTTCTTGATATGCCGGTATGTGAAAACTGTGTTTGTGAGGTTGATTTTGCAAATCCAATCACGTTTGCGGAAGCCCCTGTTGAAGAATTGATATACAAAGTTACAACTTTTGCTCTAAAGGAATACTGTGAGTGTACAGGGATAAGTAAGGTGATTCTTGGATTGTCAGGAGGAATTGACAGTGCTTTGACGGCCGTTTTGGCAGCAGATGCAATTGGTGCGGAAAACGTGTTGGGAGTTTTGATGCCAAGTATGTATTCTTCAGATGGTAGTGTAACTGATTCTGTTGAATTGGCGCAAAACCTTGGCATAAAGACAGAAAAGCATTCTATTACTCCGTTATTTGATAATTTTATAGAAAAAATTGCGCACGAAAAGAAACAAAATTTGGCGGAAGAAAATTTGCAGGCGCGGCTAAGAGCCCTGATTTTGATGTATTTTTCAAACAGAGACGGCAGATTGCTATTGTCAACCAGCAACAAATCCGAAGCTGCAATGGGTTTTGGTACATTATACGGGGATTTGGCAGGTGGGCTTAACCTTATATGTGATCTTACAAAGACAAATGTGTACAAGCTCTCAAACTACATAAACAGAAACGGGGAAAGAATTCCGCAGGCTATAATTGACAAAGCTCCGTCTGCTGAACTTCATCCAAACCAGAAAGATCAGGACAGGTTGCCTGAATATGCAGTTCTTGACGATGTTATAGAAATGTATTTGGAGCAAAACAGACCTAGAGAAGAAATGTACGAAAAGTATGGAAAACCTTTGGTTGATGAGATTATACGTAAAATATACAGATTCCAGTTTAAGCGTAAGCAATGTTGTCTTGGTGTAAGGCTGACGGAGCGTTCTTTCTGTGCCGGTGTTGATTTGCCTATTTTGCAAAGGTTTTATTAATTATGGATTATAAAGAATCGGTAAAACTTTTAAAAAGCAGTGGTAAATTCCAAATAAATCTTGGTTTAGAGCGGATTGCAAATATTCTTGATATATTGGGTAATCCGCAAGATAAGTTGAAATGTATTCACGTTGCGGGTACAAACGGTAAGGGTTCTGTATGCGCAATTATTAGTACGGTACTTAAAGAGGCAGGGTATAAGGTCGGATTGTACACAAGTCCGCATATTTTTGAATATATAGAGAGAATTAAGATCTCAGGCTGTGATATTTCAAAAGAGGATTTTGCAAGTTATACAAGCTTTATATGTAAAAAAGCAGATGAAAACAAGATTGATTTGACTGAATTTGAGATTCTGACGGCCGTAATGTTCAAGTATTTTGCGGATAACAACGTTGATTATGTTGTTTTAGAAACAGGTCTTGGTGGTAGGTTTGATGCGACAAATGTTATAAAATCTAATTTGTGTTCTATAATTACGCACATAGATTATGATCATACAGAGCGTTTGGGTAATACTCTCTCTCAAATAGCCTATGAAAAGGCCGGTATTATAAAGCAGGATTGTCCTGTGTTTGTGTCAGAAGGGTATGAGGTATTTAGAGATACAGCAGATGAAAAGGATTCTTTGTTCGTGATTGTTTCTCCGACAGAAAATCCAGAAAACCTTTCTCTGAGGGGTTTACACCAAAGAGAGAACTTGTCTTTGGCCTTGGCTGCTGTGAGATTTTTGTTCCCAAATATATCTGAGGAAATTATTCAAAGAGCGTTAGGTAAGGTTAAAAATCCGTACAGATTTGAATATTTTGAAGATAAAAATATGATTATTGATGCTGCACATAACCCAAACGGCATAGCTGCATTGCGCCAAAATCTGGATTATTATTATCCGAATATGAAAAGACGCTTTGTATTCGGTTGTCTGAATTACAAGGATTATAAGGGGATGATGAAAGAATTGTTTCGAGATGGAGATGAAATTTTCTTTTATCATTTTAATTATCCAAATTCTGCAACTGTGGAGGAATTACAGGCGGCATGTGAATATCCATCCTTTCAATATACAAAGAAATTTGATTATACAGACGGTAAACTAACGATTATTTGCGGCTCATTTTATATGATTAGCGAAATTTTGGATAAGATATAACATAATATTTATTATCAGAATGGTTGACCGCTGCATTTTTATGTCCTTAACGTAGTGAACAATCATTACATAACGAAACAATAACAGGGCGAGCATTGTTTGAACGATAAAAATGATAGATTCTGAATCAAGTTCAGAATGACAATAGAGTGAGTTTGCGAGCCTTTAGTTGAGTTATAGTAATGATTAGTGAACGGAGTTCAGGACAATCATTTTCTTTCGTCAGTTTCTTTTCGACAAAAGAAACTGACTGCT
>JBGUSD010000115.1:0-6883 GCA_045132355.1 Candidatus Gastranaerophilaceae bacterium | reverse complement strand
GTCCTGTCGGGTATAAGGTTAAATTTATATCTGTGGATGATTTGTTTTTGCACGATACTATTGTTTTGCCAAGGGGAACAGTTTTTTACGGATATATAGAAGAAATCCATGATCCGGTTGTCGGAACACATGCTTCTATGAAAATAAAAATTACAAAACTTGTGCTTGCAGACGGATTTGAAATTCCAATGAGGGCATATATATATTCGTCTAATAATAATTTGATAGGCGGGGGATTGACACCACCTTCCGAATATGTAAAAATGCCTCATTATCAGCAGAGATTTCAAGGTAGATTCTGGACATTCAGAGGAGCAACTTTGCAAATACGTCCCGGCGCAAGGCGGCAAATGGGTCAACATACAAGAATTGATTCCGGGGCAGAGGGATTAATTATTCTTACCGAACCTATTCAGATAACACATACCTTAACACATTGACATTATGATATTATTAAAATACAATATAAATGGTTACCAAAAGGGGAGAACTCATGAGACTTAAATTAGCATTAGCTGTATTGTTATTGGCAGGTACGAGTGTGTATGCTGCAAATACATTTGATTATAATGAAGATGTTAAAACTCCTCTATATAAGTCTAATCCGACATTAGAGAGCGGATATAGTCTTAATAAAAGCCCATACAGGAATAGTGTAGTAACAGTTCCTGCGGGAGAACTTTTTAGGGCGGTTGTTACAACCCCGTTAAGTTCTGCCAATCTTACATTAGGACAGGGTATAACTTTTGTTTTACCGACAGATTTTTACTATAATGGCGGCCTTGTTGCACCGGCAGGAAGTTCTGTTAACGGGACTGTTCTTGATGTCGCAAGGGCAAAGCACGGAAGCTTAAATGGGAAACTCCTTGTGAGGTTCACACAAATTGTTACTCCGTACGGAATTCAAATTCCTATCTCTGCCGTAATTAAGACAGAAGACAACAGTGGGGTTATCATTGGTGGCACGGAAGATGATGTTACCGGAGGATATATTCAGGATATGGCTGTTACTAACGGTAGTGGAGCGGTGAATAAGGGTGTTCTTACAACTTTATCTGCAGGGGACTTGCACAAAGGAGGAACATTGTCTAGTGGAGTTGGTAAAGGCGGCGGCTTGCTAAAATCCATATGGGATAAAGGTTACGATGTTGAAATTTTGGCAGATACTCCTGTTGAGTTGAGACTCACCCAACCAATTACCGTTGACCCTGAAGTAAATAAAACTAATTATTAGTAAATTAGGCAATAATTTTGTTTTATTTATAGCATAGAATTATTTATGAATTTGAGGAAAAAATGTCAATATTAGGGAAATACACAGATAATTATATAGAAGACGAGCCGGTTGTTGATGACAATTCTTACACTACCCCTGCTGTATTGCGTGATGATGAAGGCGATATGACTTTGAAGAAGTCTATCCTGATTTCTTCAATTTTGCACCCGTCTGTTTTGGGTGGTGCGTGGCTTGTATTTTTAATATTGGCTTTATTGGGAATTAATCTTGCGTTGTTTGAAAGACCAAAACCAAAGATGAATGATATTGAGTTTGTTCTTGTTGATCACGAGGCGACTCCGATAAATAAAAATACAAAAAATCGTGCAGATATGAACTCTCGTTCAGGTGGTATAAATGATCCTAAAAAGCCTTTGTCAATGCCGTCACCGGCACCTGCAAAGGCACAAAAGCCATCTCCATCACAGACAAGTTCACCTGTAAAAAGTAGTAAGCCGGCACAAGCTCCAAAAGCTCAGCAGCCTGTAAAACAACAGACAGCTGCCCCTGCAGCTCCGGCTAAAACTCCTGCACAGGCGAAACCGCAACCTCCAACGGCACGTCCGTCTTTGAAACCTCCGACGACACCAAAGACGGTTCAAAAACCTTCATCAGCGTTCCAAATACCAGTGCCATCAGGTGGTACAAAGGCAGGACAATACTCAACAGGCCCTATCAGTGGTTCGGGTAAAGCTCCAACCGGTGGTAGTGGTACTTACGCACCAACTCCGTCCCTTGCCCCGACAGGCGGCGGATCTACTTCCGGCACAAAACTTGCCTCAGGCGGTGGCGGTGGCGGCGGAACAGGCAACATCGGCAACCCTGGAGGCGGTGGTGGCAGACCGGGCATTGATGCTATCAGGGAACCTGATTTTGGACCTTATATGAAGGAACTTCAACGCAGAATTAAAATGAATTGGGATCCTCCAAAAGGAAACGAAAGTAAACGTGTAGTCTTGTTGTTTAAGATTGCAAAAGACGGTAGATTGTTATCTTGCAGTGTATTTAAATCTTCAGGATTACCAAATGCGGATAATGCGGCATTGAACGCGGTGAAATTAACTGCACCGTTCAAGCCATTGCCTGTAGAATTTAAAGGTCAAAGTATAGATATTCAATTTACGTTTGATTACAACGTATTTGGAGCATCAAGTTATAGATAATAGAAAGTAACAGAAAAAGAAGAGGATAAAAATTATGGACTTATTATTACACTCAATCAAACTCGACTGGCCGGTATTGCTGCCAATTTTAATTTGCTCAATTTTGGTAGTTGCAGTCGTTATCAACAGATTTTCTTTCTACAAAAGAAACAAAAGAGATGTTGTTCTTTTGATACCAAAATTGCAAAAAGAATTAACATCTAACAATCTTCAAGGTGCACAAAATGTTGCTATAAAATGTGGCGGCGTAATCGGAGAAGTTACAGAAGAAGCTGTAAGGATTTTCTCAGAGCAAAGATCAGGATTCTCTCGTTCTTTTGATATTGCGGCAGCATTGGCGGCAAGAAAATTGGAAAGTCACTTAACAATTCTTGGTACAATCGGTGGTGTTGCACCGTTCTTAGGTTTGTTTGGTACTGTTGTAAGAATACTTTATACGTTCCAAGATTTGGCAATGCAAGGAAACCAATCAGCTGCGGTTGCGATGGGTATCGGTTCTGCATTGATTGCTACTGCCTTCGGTCTTGGAGTTGCGATTGTTGCAGTTATTTTCTATAACTCTTTCCAATCAATTGTGAAACGTTATGAAGATGATTTCCAATTAATCAAATTGCTTTTCTTGAGTTTTGTTGATTCAAATGATGAGTCTACAACTCCATCAAACAGCAACATTGCACTATAAGGATTATTTAACCACAGGAAAAAACCATGAGCATGAAGACAAATAAGGGTAAACAGGCCCTATTTACAGAGATAAATATAACACCGTTGACAGATATCTTTTTGGTACTGTTGATTATAATGATGGTTGTTGCACCGACTTTCCAATCTATGGATAATGCAATTTCTGTCCCTGAAATTAACAGTGGTGTTGCAATTGAACAAAATAAGGTTGAAGTTGCAATTACAAAAGAAGGTTTGATGTATATCAACGGTAAACAAATCGAAGATACTCAGCTTGTGGATGAACTTTTGGCCGTAAGAGATATGCTTGAAAAACCTGAAGTTGTTGTAAAAGCAGATTCAAAGGTTAAGAGTTCAGAGATTATGAAGGTTATGAATGCCGCTCAGGATGCTGAATACAAAAAACTTATAGTAGCAGGGGAACCTTTGAGCAAGAAAGAACAAAAGGAACTTGAGGAAGAAAACAGAGGGTAATAATGAGAGATACTTTTAATGAAATAAACATAACACCGCTTACGGATATATTTCTTGTTCTTTTGATTATAATGATGGTAATTGCGCCGTTGTTGGATCAGCAGGGTTTAAATCTTACTGTTCCTGAAATGGTTGATCAGGAACAAATAAAAAATTCTGAGAATAAAATTCTTTCAGTTTATGTAACGGCTGATGATCATTTTTATGTTAATAACGAAGAAGTCAGCGAGGCAGATCTTGAAAAGACTTTGAAATCTATGGCTAAGGATTATCCTGACGGAATGATGATTGAGGCTGACGGAAATTCTTCTCACGGTGCGGTTGTAAAATTGATGGATAATGCCAGAAACTCAGGTATCACAAGTATTTCAGTTTCAGAAGTGTAATAGATTTTGTTATAAATAACACAGGTCGGATTAAAAAATTCAACCTGTGTTTTTATTTAAATATTTTGAAATTCAATCTGTCTATGGTATAATAAAGCCGTTAAGGAGAGTTTAATTTATGAATAAAAGTCAATCTGCAGGTATGTATATAGTTTTGGCAATAATTGTTCTGGTTTTTGTATCATCAGTATTTATGCAAGGGCCAACAACAACAGTAAGCGAAATTTCGTATTCAAGTTTTGTTGAAAAACTTGCAAATAAAGAGTTTACAAAAGTAGAAAAGGCTGACGACTACCTTATAGCAATTCCTGCAAAGCAAGAGCAGGAAACTGTTACGGAGCAAACAATGTTTGGTCCTATAGAGAAAAAAGTTCCGCAGGTTCAGTATAAAGTTTTGACGCCTAATGATCCTGATTTGATGAAAAAATTAGAGGCGGCTGATGTTGAAATTTCTGTTAAAAAACCTTCAGAAACTTCTCAAATATACGGACTTTTGGGCTCTTTATTATTGCCTTTATTATTCATAATTTTCTTAGTGGTTATGGCAAAAAGCTTGCAGGCCGGTGGAACACAGGCTATGTCATTTGGCAAAAGCAAGGCAAAAATGCTTCTTGACAGTAAAGTTAAAACTACATTTAAAGATGTTGCAGGTATAGACGAGGAAAAGAAAGAGCTTGAGGAGATTGTTGATTTTCTAAAGCATGGTGAAAAATATATAAAATTGGGTGCGAAAATCCCAAAAGGTGTTCTTCTGGTAGGCCCTCCGGGTACAGGTAAAACGCTGATGGCAAAGGCTGTTGCAGGTGAAGCGGGTGTTCCGTTTTTCTCAATAAGCGGTTCTGACTTTGTTGAAATGTTTGTCGGTGTTGGTGCAAGCCGTGTCAGAGATTTGTTTGAACAGGCTAAAAAACATCAACCTTGCATTATATTTATAGATGAAATTGATGCGGTTGGCAGACAGCGTGGTGCAGGTTTGGGCGGAGGACATGATGAGCGTGAGCAAACCCTGAACCAACTGCTTGTTGAGATGGACGGTTTTGACGAAAACGTCAATATAATTGTAATTGCGGCGACTAACAGACCTGACATCTTGGATAATGCTCTTTTAAGACCGGGGCGTTTTGACAGACAAATTGTTATTAACAGACCTGATATTTTGGGCAGAGAGCAGATCTTGAATGTTCATGCAAAGAATAAACCGTTGGCGAGTGATGTTGAATTGAAGGTTCTTGCAAAGCGTACACCAGGTTTTACGGGTGCTGACTTGCAAAACTTGTTGAATGAAGCAGCATTATTGGCAGCAAGAAATGATCAAAAAGAAATAACAATGGACAATCTGGAAGATGCTATTGATAAGGTTATGGCAGGGCCTGAAAAGAAAAGCAGAATAATTTCCGATGAAGAAAAAGAAAACACTGCATACCATGAAGTGGGGCATGCTCTGCTTGCAAAGTTGTTGAAAAATACGGATCCTTTGCACAAAGTTTCAATTATTCCGAGAGGTATGGCTTTGGGTATTACAATGACATTGCCGGAAAAAGATCATTTGACTTTGAAGAAGTCACAGTTGCTTGATAGGATTACAATGACTTTGGGTGGCAGAGTTGCGGAAGAAATCGTATATGGTAAAGATGATGTTACAACAGGTGCGTCAAACGATTTGGAAAAAGTTACAGCACTTGCACGCAATATGGTTACAACATACGGTATGTCCGATAAAATGGGAAGTTTGCAGTACGGCAAGAGTCAGGAACATGTGTTTATGGGCCGTGATTTTGGCCATACGAGAGATTTCTCAGAAGAAATTGCAGCGGAAATTGACAAGGAAGTTAAACATATAGTTGATGAGCAATATAAAGTTGCTAAAAAGCTTTTGGAAGAAAACAGAGACATGCTCGAATATATATCCAAAACTTTGTTAGAAGAAGAAACTTTAGACGAGAAACGTTTTGTTGAACTAATGGAAAAAGTTCAAAGCGAAAGAGCTTAAACAGAGAACTTACTTAACTTCAAAATTGCTAATCATGAACACCTGTATTTCTCCGGGTTCAAGGTTTAATCTGAAGCCGTTGTTTACCGCCTTAGGATATGTTTTTAGATTGATTGGAACAGCAATAATCTCAGGATTGTATTTTGGAACATGAACTTTTCCCTCCGACATGTTTCTGAAATCAATGTTTCCAAATACCAATACAGTCATTTTGTCATGGCTCATTGCATATGCAAAGATTTTTGGATTGTTTGTTGAAAGTTGTGTGTATTTACCGTTTGTAATTATAGGCGTGATTGATCTTTTAAAGTTATTTGCTATGTTAAATTCTTTTTCAAATTCAGTATTATTGCCGCCGGGTTTGCGTGAATAGTTAAAGATATCAAGTTGTCCTCTGTGGACGGAATACATATTGTCATCAGTTTCGGTTTTTCTTGCCCTTTTATTACCCCAAAAGTATATATAATTGTCACCTGTCGGAAAGCCGTCAACGTAATATGCATTTACAGGTAATGTTGCATTGAGCCACAATATCATTTGGCTGTACGGGATACCGTTTATCAGGACAGGACTTATCTCATCATGTGTTGTAAAACTTCCGATAACTGATTTTGGGTCAGGGAATTTTGTTCTTATACTATTTGTAAACTTTACTTCATTCATTAATTCAGAAGCGGATTTCCAATTTTTCATATTAAAATAACCTGCATAAAATCCGTCAAATCCTGCTTCTAATAATTTGTTGTATGGGGTGAATACTGCCTCTTTTGCAATAGGTTCTTTCCATGCCTCAGATGCTTCTGCAAGCCACAAAAACTGAGGGTCTTTTTTGCGGGAATATGCAATTAAATTCTGCCAGAATTTTGCGGGTTTTGATGAAGCAACATCAGCTCTAATACCGTCTGCACCA
>JBGUSD010000114.1:0-6063 GCA_045132355.1 Candidatus Gastranaerophilaceae bacterium | reverse complement strand
TTACTGTTGCTAATTTGCCTGCAATAAGAAATGTTCAAAGATGTGAAGAATTATTTGACCGATTGGGCTTTGATGAAAGTAAAATACATTTATTGTTAAATAGATATATGGAAAACGATGAAGTGGCTTTGGCAGACATTGAAAAAGTTACGGGTAAGAAGATATATTGGAAAGTTCCGAACAATTACTTTACAATGATGTCATCTATTAACAAGGGGATTCCTGTTTGTGATGAAAATCCGTCATCTAATGTTGCTATAAGTTATAGGAATCTTGCATTGAAAATTTCATCGGAAATATACAATAATAGTGCGGGAAAAATATACACGAAACTTACAGGAGGTACAATTGGGACTTAGTGATCGTTTTGATAAAAAGAAAACAACAACATCTTCTAAAAAGGTGGAGAAGAAATCTGCATATCCGTCTCATACTCAGGTAGATGCAGAAATGCTTGAAGATATTGAGTGTATGGTATTAAATAAAATTGCATATACTCCTGTGTGGTTTGAGTTTTCTAATAATGAGCAGAAGAAACTCATAAAAGCGTATCTTAATGCGAGATTGGAGCTGCCTGAAAATTCAACACTTATCTTGACAGAAGAACAAAAAGACGCTTTTGTTACTAAGATTCTTGCTTCCGTGTAATACTTGTACTAAACTTTTGGTATGCAATACAAAGAATTCAAAATATCATCAAAGTATAAACCGTCAGGGGATCAGCCAAAAGCAATTGATGCACTTGTGTCAGGCCTTGATAATGGATATGATGCTCAGACATTGCTCGGTATTACGGGTTCAGGCAAAACTTTCACTATTGCAAATGTTATTGAAAGGGTGCAGAAGCCGACTTTGATTATTGCACACAACAAAACCCTTGCAGCTCAGCTTTATAATGAGTTTAAGGAGTTGTTTCCTGATAATGCTGTTGAATATTTTATAAGTTATTATGATTACTATCAGCCGGAGGCATATATACCTCGTACTGATACGTTTATTGAAAAATCTGCATCTATTAACGAAGAAATAGACAGACTGAGACACAATGCAACACGTTGTTTGAATGAAAGAAATGATGTTATAATTGTGGCTTCTGTAAGTTGCATATACGGTTTGGGGTTACCTGAAAATTATTTTAGGGGTTCTGTTGAGCTGAATGTTGGAGATGAAATTGACAGGGATGAATTTATTCGACATTTGGTAAGTGTTCAGTATAAGCGCAACGACTTGGTTTTGGAACGTTCTACATTTAGAGTGCGCGGCGATATAGTTGAGATAATGCCTGCATATGAAAAAGTTGTCAACAGAATTTATTTCTTTGGTGATGAGATTGAAAAAATCGTAAGAATTGATAATGTTTCGGGTGAAATTCTTGAAACGCCCGAAAGCATTGTTATTTACCCTGCGGTTCACTATCTGTCTTATGACGATGATGTTGATGAGACAATTGAGTTTATTAGAAAAGAACTGAATCAACGGCTTGGTGAGCTTAACAGTCAAAATAAATTAATTGAAGCACAGCGGTTGGAGCAAAGAGTCAAATATGACATAGAAATGATAAAAGAAATGGGGTATTGCTCTGGTATAGAAAACTATTCAAGAATAATTGAACGCAGACCTGTCGGATCTCCGCCTGCTACTCTACTTGATTATTTTAAAGGTGATTTTTTGACCGTTATTGATGAATCTCACGTTACATTACCTCAGCTTAAGGGTATGAGCCACGGAGATGCCTCAAGGAAGAATACGCTTGTTGAATACGGATTTAGGCTTCCATGCGCAAAAGATAACAGACCGTTGACTTCAAAAGAGTTTTTTGAACGTGTCGGGCAAAAAATATATATTTCAGCTACCCCGGCAGAATTTGAAAGAGAAACATCAGACCAGATTGTAGAACAAATTATCAGACCAACAGGACTTGTTGATCCTAAAATTTCCGTTCGCCCTATCGATACTCAAATACAGGACCTTAAAGAGGAAATTAAAAAACGCGCGGATAAGGACGAAAGGGTACTGATTACAACCCTAACAAAAAAAATGGCGGAAGATTTGACGGATTACTTTATTCAAGAGGGTATAAGGGTTCGGTATTTACACAGTGAAATCCAGTCATTGGAGCGTGTTGAGATATTAAGGGATTTGAGGTTAGGTGAATTTGATGTTCTAGTCGGTGTAAATTTGCTCCGTGAAGGTTTAGATATTCCGGAAGTTTCTCTTGTGGCTATTATGGATGCCGATAAAGAAGGTTTTTTGAGGTCTGATACAAGTCTTATTCAGACAATAGGACGTGCGGCAAGAAATGCATGCGGTGAGGTTATTATGTATGCGGATAAGATAACGGATTCTATGAAGAGTGCAATAGATGAGACCGAACGCCGCCGTGAAATTCAAATTGCGTATAATAAAAAATATGGTATTGTTCCGCAAACTATCAAAAAACCTATTGAAAACAACCTGCTCTCTCTTGTCGCAAGCTATCGTGATTTTGAGGACATTGTTGCGGAAGAAATGGTTGATATGGGTATTGAAACAAAGGATTTACCAAAACTTATCGAAAAATTAGAAAAAGATATGCATAAAGCAGCAAAAATTCTCGATTTTGAACGTGCTGCTCAAATTCGTGATCAGTTGAAAAAGCTTAGAGAAATGATTTAGATTTAACTCCTTAAAAGATTTCGTCTTTTCCGTCTTTTTCTTCTACATTTTCGTAGTCAACTTGCGCTAAGTAGTTTCCTGTTATTCCGATATTCAAAATTGCGTAGAATGATGTAACATACGCAAATAACAAGTTATCAAAGCCACCAAATAGTGAAAAAATGTATACAACAGGTCCGTATATTATCAGGTTAAGAATTGCAATCTGCGGGATAAAAAACAGTACTGCTATAATTATGTCAATACAGTTGTTTGATATGGTTACAATGTTGTATGCTTCTCTGATTTT
Source organism: Candidatus Gastranaerophilaceae bacterium (assembly GCA_045132355.1). Classification (GTDB taxonomy): domain Bacteria; phylum Cyanobacteriota; class Vampirovibrionia; order Gastranaerophilales; family Gastranaerophilaceae; genus SIG32. Next base: position 3,119 of record JBGUSD010000114.1, on the reverse strand, counting down.
TTTTGTTTTGCTGAAGAATATAAAAGATGTTAGCATAACAGCTATAAATAACAGCCAAACAACAACGCTATACACCATTTGAGCATTAGGAAATATCTCCGGTATTTGTATGTTAGATACTTTCCAGCCGCCCCACGCACACAAGGTCAGTATCGGCCCCACAGCTACAAGTGATTTGACTGCGGTTAAGGCAAAATCAAAGATGTTAAATGTCGGCCAGGTGTAATTCTTTACGTTTCGGACATTATGTATTACCGAAACTAAAAGGGTTACAAGCATTAATGCTGTCAGACCTCCGACAACCCAGAATAATCCCATATTTCCCATATGAAATAATTCGTATGAAATGAATACAGGAATTGAATAAATTATCATTTTTAGATAAGCGGTTTTGTTTTCGCACGCTTCTTCTAATGCGTCAATTATAGATGCCATAACTCTATCCTCAAAACTGTATATTTCTATATCTATTTTAGCATATTATCGTACGGTTTTCAAGTTATTATCTAATTGTAAAGATAAACTCAGATCCTTTTTGGGGTTCGCTAATAACTACAATTTTGCCGCCATGAAGTTTTACAAGTTCTTTTGTTATCGTAAGTCCAAGTCCGTTTGAGTCTTTTGCCGAATTAATTTGTACGAATTTGTTAAATATTTTTTTATGATATTTTTTGTCAATGCCAATGCCGTTGTCTTTAACTGATATTGTAGCAATATTATTTTCTGTGTGTGCTGATAATTCGATTTTCCCTCCGCTGGGTGTGTATTTGATAGCATTTGAGAGCAGGTTAAATAGTATTTGTTGTATCTTTTGATAATCGGCATATATTTCAAAATTGCAGTTATGCTTGATTATTTCTATTTTTTTCTTTTGTGCAATTGGTTTAACTATATTACAAACTTCATTGAATGCTGTATCAACATTAAAATAAGTTTTATTTAATTTCATTGATTGGACTTCAATTTTTGACATATCAAGAATATCATTAATCATACCAAGCAGATGAATACCGGCAATTCTTATGTCTGAGATATACTCGGCTTGTTTAGCGTTTAATTTCCCAAATATTTCCTCCGCAAGGAGTTCGGAAGAACTAATAATTGAATTCAGCGGGGTCCTCAGTTCGTGTGAAAAATTGGCGAAAAAATCATTCTTGTTTTTTTCTGTTTTGTATGCTTTATCGGATTCAAGTATTCCTTCCTGCAGTGCCTTTAGCTGCATACTGATTATTTTTGATAATTCTATGTCTTTAATCAGGTTTGATATGATTGAAGTGCAGAGTATAAATATTTTCCTCTCATTTGTTGAAAATTTTGTATCCCGATATAGTATTATTTCGCCAAAAGAAGCGTTTTTGACCATTAGGTTTGACTTCAATCTGTTGGAGCTATTTGTTTTGGAATATGTTTTACTATACAAAAGTTTTTCAGACATATATATTTCGGCCTTATTAAAAGGTATTATCCGAACAAGCACGTCAAAAATTTTTTCCGGGTTCTTGTTAATATCGACGGAAAATAGTTTGTTTATTTTCTCAATAATGTTATTCTTTGTATCCAATGTACCTTAAATTCCTGAAATATCCGTTGTAATCAAGTCCGTATCCGACAACGAATCTGTCATCGACCTCAAATCCATAAAAATCAGGTTCTATATCAGTTTTTCGTGTGATTTTTTTGTCTAGAAGTGAGCAGAATTTTGTGGATTTGGTTTTGAAGTTTGCATTAATAAAATCTATTAAGAACTTTGCGGTGAGACCGGTGTCGACAATGTCTTCAATTATTAGAACGTTTTTGCCGTTCAGGCTTGGCAGTGATATGTCGACAGCATTAACTTTTCCTGAAGACTTTGTTCCGGAACCATAGCTTGAAAGCCTTATAAATTCCATTTGTACAGGCATATCAAGATGTTTTACCAAGTCGGTCGCAAACATAACTGCGCCTTTTAACACGCATATCGCAACAACTTCCTTGCCTGCGTATAATTCATTTAATTCGTCTGCCAATTCTTTAATTCTCGTTTGTAATTGTTCTTCAGAAAATAGAACTTTTAGATCCTTTATGTCCATTTTAGCCGCCTCTCTTAAGTGTGATTTTATGTGTTGGTTGGGTTTTAACTTTTATTTTTTCGCTTAGTCCAAGCCCTGCTGCCCATAATACTTCATTATTTTTGCACAAAAATACAAGACTGTCTTTTTCATGTTTTGGAATCTTCTTTTCGTTTAAATATTTTTTTAGCTTTTGTGTCCCTTTCATCCCAAATGGCTGAATAATATCTCCTTCTTTTCTGTTGCGGAGAATAAAATTGATATTGTTTGTTTCAATATATGCTTCATATTTGCTGTCGTCAGGGTATGAGGTTGGTGTTTGTGTCGTTTTTTCTATTGAAAATATGAAGTCTCCTATTTTGTAGTTGCCTTCTTTTGTGATTTGGGTTTCTTTTATAGTTTGTTTTTCTTCCGTAATTTTTTTGATTTTTTTATTGCTCACATAAAGCCAAATATTCTTGCCTAAAGATAATGTTTTTCCGGATTTTGAATTCTTGTTTTCTTCGATAAAATTCAATACTTCTTCAATTCTTTTTCTGTCATAGTCAAGATTTTCATCTCTAAAAAATTTGTGTACTATTGCGGATTTTATTTCGTTGTCCAACATAATAAAATTATCGGTCGGATATTTTTCAAGGTTTTTAATGCTGTTCTTTATGATTTTGTTTGCGGCACAAGCCGATTGAGAAAGAGCATTAAGTTTTTTCTCTATATCCGGTGAGAATTCTTTTAATTTCGGAAATATTTCGTGCCTGATTTTGTTTCTGAAAAACGTTGTGTCCGAATTTGAACTGTCATTATTTGGGGTTAGGCCTTTTTCTTTGCAATATTTTTCGATTTCATCCCTATATACGGAAAGTAGTGGTCTGTAATAGATATCACGGTGCTCTTGAATGCCCTCAAGCCCTGTTATCCCTGTTCCTTTAAGTATTCGGTAATACACGGTTTCTGCATTGTCGTTTGCGTTATGTGCGGTTAAAATGATTTTTGAGTTGAATTTTTTTGCACATTTTTCAAAAAATTCATACCTCGCGTCTCTGGCGGCGGTTTCTGTGTGTGGAATGGCAGAAG
>JBGUSD010000113.1:0-3640 GCA_045132355.1 Candidatus Gastranaerophilaceae bacterium | reverse complement strand
TTTTTATAGTATAATTTTTATGAGGTAAATGTTATGTTAAAAGACTTTTTGGAAATGATAGATCAGGTTCAGAATGTTTTCAAAACATTAAAAATCGACCTGTTTTTCAGCTTAGTCATAAATCTTGTAATTGTTTTTGCATTATTTAAACTGACAGATATTTTTATAGGCAAACTGAAAACTAAAATAAAAGGCTCTGACACGTCCATACTGTCAGGTCATCTTATACCTATTTTAGAAAAGCTTATAAAATTTTTAGTTTTATTCTTTGTTGTTGCATCATTTTTACAAAGTAACGGTTATTCAATAACCTCACTCATTGCCGGCTTTGGTATTACAGGATTGGCGGTAGGTTTTGCAGCGCAACAAACAGTTGCGGACTTTTTCGGCACATTAGCTATAATTGCGGACAAAATGTACAAAATCGGAGATTATATAAGAATAGGAGATGCCGAAGGAACTGTTGAAGATATAAACCTTTTGTCAACAAAAATTAGAACATTAGATAACTTTTTGGTAATTGTTCCAAACAATTCCATCTCAAACACAACAATTATAAATATTTCAAGGGCCAAAAAACGCCGTATCAATGAGGTATTTGGAGTAACTTATGATACAAGTGATGAAAAATTGCAAAAGGCTATCGAAATCATAAAACAAATATGCGCAGAAAGAGATGATGTACACAGCAACCCGATAGTATACACAGAAGCCCTTGCTTCAAGCTCTATTAATATAAAACTCTGGGCATATACAAAAACCAATGATTACTTCAAATTTGCACAAATAAAATCCGAAATCATATTGGAAGTTGTAAAAAGATTCAGAGAAGAAGGCATCAGCTTCGCATTCCCATCTCAATCTATTTACATTGAAAAGAAATAATGAAAATAAAAATCATAGCACTCGGAAAAATAAAAGAAAAATTTCTAAAAGATGGTATTGACGAATTTTTAAAACGGTTAACACCATACACAAGCCTTGAGATAATTGAACTTTCGCCAATAGAAATCAAAGACGAAAACCTGAAAGAAAGAGTTTTGGATCAGGAGGGGGAAAAAATTCTTTCCGCAATAAAGCCTCACTCTTACGTTATCACGCTGGAAATAAAAGGGAAAGAATTATCCTCAGAAGAATTTGCCGAAAAAATTGACGAATTAACAAATGCCGGAATCCCTGAAGTTGTGTTTGTTATAGGATCATCTTGCGGACATTCAAAAGAGGTATCAAAACGTGCGGATTTCAAATTAAGCATGTCAAAAATGACGTTTCTGCACCAATTTGCAAGACTTTTGCTTGTTGAACAAATATACAGAGCCTTTAAAATAATAAAAAAAGAAAATTATCATAAATAATAGCAAAAAATTTTATGCTCGGTTTTAATACAAAACATGAGAATCGAAAAAATAAACAACTATCAAAACAGAATTACAAGACACAATATAGAAAAAAGCAAACCATCAATATCTCAAAATCAACCTGCTGTTCTGACAAACAGCCTTGAGATTATGGCATCATTAAATAGACCGAGTTTTTTAGGGTATGGTATAGGGTTATCACACGATGAGCTTGTAAAAAGGACTTCTGATAGTCGACTTGCAACGGTAAAATTGCTTTCACCAAGCGATACTGCGTACAAGAATCTTGAAAATGGCGACAAACAAGCTTTGAAGCATCTTGTTCTTGCGGCTGACGCTATTGGTGAAATCAATTTACAACTGGACAGTCCGGATAACATACCATTCAGGGAATACCTAAAAAAGCAAATCAAAAAAGGTAATCCTGATGCCAAAATGGCAATGACCCTGTTTGATGCACAAAAAGGGGTATATGCCGAAGATATGATGTCTACAAAAATCTCTCTGATAAAAGGCAAAAAACAACCGATAACAACAGGTCTTTACCCTGCGGATTTGTCGGTTGAGGAATTTCATCAAATCCTTGAATCAATGCTGCGTAAAGGTAAAGATAAAGAAGTCGCAAAAATTTTATCGCTCAGAACTGTCGTTGAACGCAAAGGAAATGAATTGGTCGGAATTGATTATGTCGACAAATTCAAGAAAGAATTCAACAGAGCTGCTGATGAACTTGATAAAGCAGCCAAAACCTCAACAAGCCCTGACTTTAATGAGTTTTTAAAAGCTCAGGCAAAGGCTTTCAGAAAAGCTGACCCTATATTAGATGCCAAAGCAGATATTTTATGGGCAAAATTGCAGGATACACCGCTTGAATTTACGGTTACCAGAGAAAGTTACAAAGACAGAATGACAACATCAGTCTTTGATAATAAGCCCTTGGCAGATATGCTTAAAACTCACGGCATAACACCTATGTCAAAAGACTTTTTGGGCGGCAGAGTAGGTATTGTAAACAAAGAAGGGACAGATTTTTTAATCAAGTCTAAAAAATCACTCCCTGAACTTGCAAAACTTATGCCATTCGCAGACGAATATGAACAAACAATCAAAGATGACAATAAGCAATCAATGGTTGATGTCGATATAGTTACCGCAACAGGAGACCTTGGAGAATACAGAGGAAGTATAACCTTGGCGGAAAACCTGCCAAATAAAGATAAACTTTCAATACAGATTGGTGGCGGCAGACGTAACGTTTATCACAGACAAATGAGATTTCACAAAGCAAAAGCCATAACTCCAACAACGGCACTTGATCCGGCACAAAGGAAAAATCTTGACCCGAACAGTAATTTTTACTTTACCGTAGGACACGAAAATGCGCACTCTTTGGGACCAAAAAAGGTTCATAACTTAGGTAAATACAGAAATATTATAGAGGAAAACAAGGCCGACGTTGCTTCAATATCTTTCATGGATAAATTAACTGAACTTGGAATGTACACAGAAGAACAACGTGATTCTATTCTGAAAGACTTTGTTATGTACAATTTCCTTAAAGCAAAACCAAATATCACAAACGCACACAGAACAAGACAAATCATGCAGTGCAAATATTTTGGCGATCACGGGGTATATGAAGTTTCACCGGAAGGCGAAGTACATATTAATACAGAGCTTGTAGTTCCAATATGCAAAAAGATGCTTGAAGAAGTAATACGAATTCAAATAGATGATAATTACGAAGAAGCAGAAGAATTTATCAACCAAAATTTTGTATGGACTGATGAAATGGAACTTGTAGCAAATCGACTCAGAGAAAATTCAAACTGTCTAAACGGAAGATTGGTTGAACCTCTTGCGGATTATCTAAGGCAATCAAAATAATTATAATACTTTTGAATTATTGCCGAAATATTAAAAATAATGCTATAATTTAAACAATTATAGGAGATTTAAGATGAGAGAATTTAAACTTAATTTATCAATGGAAGAACTTGAAAAACGCACACACAAGGATTATTTGATTACCAAAAAGTTCTTAAAACCGGATTCACCTGAATATTTGGAGCTGGCAGATGGTGACAAACAGGCTTTGGCACATCTTGTAAAAGCCGCAAATATTATCGGGCACATAAACATGCAGCTTGATTGTCAGGACAATCTTGAATTTCTTGAGTACTTGAATAGCGAAATTGCAAAAGGCAACAGGCAAGCAGAACTTACAAAAATACTGTTTGATGCGCAAAAGGGTATGAACGCAATAGACTCTATGTCAAACA
>JBGUSD010000112.1:0-2610 GCA_045132355.1 Candidatus Gastranaerophilaceae bacterium | reverse complement strand
CGATTTCTTCTTGCTCAAAGTAGTTTTGGACTTTTACGGCGACAGAGTGCGGAATTTCGTCTGATGTGTTCAGCAGAATTTTTTCTCTGATTATTTCTTCTGTTACGTCACGCATGGTTTCTTCTGTAACAATGTCTTCAGGATACAGAGCCTCTCCGTCAGGTAATTTTTTATATATATTTTTCAAAAGAGTATCGATATTTCTGCCGGTTTTTGCGGAAATTTTTACGACAGGCAGATTTTCTTCAAACAGAGTTTTGTATGTCAACAGGTTTTCTTCAATTTTTTGTATATTTTTAACCTTATCGGCCTTATTCATGACAATCAGAATTGGAATATTTGTCTGCAAAAGGTTCTGTGCAATCCACTTGTCCCCTTTGCCTGCCGGGTCTGATCCGTCAACCAAAAATAAAATTAAATCGGCATCAGGTATAGATATTTTTGCTTCATCAAGCAAAAATTCGCCGAGTTTGTTCAAAGGTTTGTGAACACCGGGTGTGTCGATAAAAACAATTTGTCCTTCATCAGTCGTTAATATGCCCTTAATTCTCTTTCTTGTTGTTTGAGCTTTGTCTGTTGCAATAACAATTTTTTGTCCGAGGATTTTGTTCAAAAGGGTTGACTTGCCAACGTTTGGACGACCTATAATACTAACAAATCCGCTTTTCATAAATTGAGTATAACATAAAAAGGTATCATTTTATTAACATACTAGCAAATTTTTTTTTCCTCGGGTATTATATAATTAGTGTAGTGTAATTTAACGGAATTATGATGATAGAAAAGAAAAATATTTTGGCTGCCTTAGCGGTTATGTGTATAACTTTTACTTCTGTAAATGCAGCAAGTTTAACCCAAATTGATATTAAGAAGACTTCAGACAGTGCGGTTGATGTAACCTTTTATACAGCCGGTGGAACAACCACCCCTATGGTTACAAGAAAATCTAACAATAAATATGTTGTAATGATGCCGAATGTTGCAGGTCAGAATGCAGGCACCCCAAATTTGGGTTCTGTAAAAGACATAATTTCAAATGTTGATGTGAAAAATGTCGATGACGGTATGAATGGCTACACTAAAGTTACATTTATCACAACAAAGCCCATTAATATAAAAACTTATATGAAGCAGTCAGCACCTCTTTCTCAAGAAGAAAAGGCCGCAAAAGCACTTATTGCACAGGTAAAAACACATCCTAAACAAACCGTTGCCCCGACAGAACCGACAAAAACAGTTGTAAAAACAACAGTAACGTCATCTCAGGCTGCACCTTCTTCTTCAAAAAAGGTAGAGCCGGTCAAGAAAGCAACAACTACGGACGTGAAACAATTTACGGAAGTGAAACCAAAGGCTGTTGAGAAGGCTTTATCAACGGCAAAACCTGCACAAAAAGCAACGCAAACTGCTAAACCAAGAGCAAAAGCAAGTTCTGGCTTGGAAAGCCCTGTTCAAAAACTCTTAGATAGAATTCCGGATTCAAATACTTCAGCGCCTACGGTTGCACCTTCATTTACAGAAGATTCTGCAAGTTTTGAAGGAAAAGATCTGGATAAGTTAGACAAATTTGCGCAAGCGCAAGCTAAAAAAGAAGCAAAAGCTCAAAAAGAAAAAGCAAAACTTGAAAAGGCAAAGGCAAAGGCCGAAGCTGCAAAAGCAAAAGCTGAAGGGAACACATCTTCTTCAAATAAAATGGGCTGGTTGTTCCTGTTATTGCCGCTTTGGCTTTTATATATGATGTCAAAGGCAGTAAGAAACTCTGTTCAGCGCTCAGTGGCTTTGAAAACATCATTTAAAGAACATTTGGAAGAAAAACCATATATAGGAAAAGATTACGAAAATATAATCAGCGATTCAGATATTAATTGGCAAGAACGTTATAAGAAATTTGTTGAGGAATCAAAAAATGATGTCAAGGATCGCAACTATACGTTTATTTCTCAGGCTAAAGTTGAACAGCTGCAATCTGATGATAATATTCCGATGAAAGAGTTTGAAGGGGAACAAGAAACTGCTTCTGTACCTATGAACAAGTCAAAGGCTGTTAATAATAATGGAAATGATACGCAAACAGATATTTCTGATATTGACAAAAAACGTTTGCAATTAGAAAGTACTTTAAGTAAAACCCCTGAAATATACAAAAACAAAGGAATAGATGTTTCAAACGAACCTGTATCAGAAGTAAAAACTGAAGATGAGGCTATTGTTACAGACATTCATAAACTCAAACTGAAAGCCTTTGCGAAACCTGTATCTTTGCACGAAACAAACAGAAACAAGGTTAGGGATTCTATTCCTGCAACCCCTGCGGTAAAGGAAGGAAAGCACGTAACTTTGAGTCAAACTCTACTGAATAAATCTGCAAGAAAATTTAAAGATGGTGCATTGAGTGTTTCTGACCTGATTAATACAGGTAACAAGTATCTTCAGGATTCTTCAAATAATATGGAACCCCAAGGTTATACAATGTCTTCTATTGAAGAATACTTTAATTTGTTAGACAAAGAGGCTGAACACAAGGCAAAACATCCGGATTTGTCTGTTAAAGTTGCTGCAAGTTTGGCAAATGTAAAACCATCCATGCAATTAAGAAAAGATGCCGCAAAG
>JBGUSD010000111.1:0-3335 GCA_045132355.1 Candidatus Gastranaerophilaceae bacterium | reverse complement strand
CCCCTTTATCCCAAAGCTTACACAAAGGCTTGCATCTTTGACATGTGAATATTCAAGACCTTTTTTTGCAGCATCAATTACATCTTCATTTGCAGACAAATCGAAAAATCTGCACCCTGCTTTTGAGTACAAAGCAACAAGCTTTTCAACCTCTTTTACATCTTCGTTCCCGGCTCCGCAGATAAGTTTAAAGCATTTTTTAGACTCCAACAAATCCTTTAACATTATCTCACCATATGATTATAAATAATTTCGGAAGCTTTTACAATAAAATCCTTGCCCTGAGCGGAGTTATGCGGACGATTTGCAAGGATTACAACAATATATTTTGTTCCGTTTGGTGCAAAAACAATACCGGCATCACCGAGCATTTTACCAATATCTCCTGTTTTATGAAGGAACAATGCGCCAGGGCCTAATCCTGCTTGTATTAGTCTGTTATTGTGGACATGTCCCATATAATCAAAGATTTTTTCTCGAGATGATATATTCAAAAACTTATCGTTGTTGTCAATGTTATACAACATAGTTGCCATATCTCTGGCGGTTGTATGATTATTTCCTGTCATATCAGGAAGCCAGGTTTGAACATATGTACTTTTCAGACCCCACTGACGAATAGCACTGTTAATATCCGTCATTGAACCAAGTTTTGCCATAATCATGTTGGTTGCGGAATTATCAGAGTCTGTTATCATAATACGTGCCAGACTATCTAGAGTCCAAACAGAATTTTCCGCCTTATACTGAAGTCCGCCGGAACCCTCTGCTCTGTAATAATCCGTCAATACCATTTTGTCTGACAAAGACACTTGATTTTTCTCTATAGACCTGAATAATTCTATCAAAACAGGGACTTTTATAATACTTGCCGCAGAGTATATCTCATCAGCGTTTATATCCGCATAATTTTCTGTTTCATACTGCCAAACGTATACTGCAGGCTTGACGGCAGGATATTGGCTCATTACATATTTAATATCGTTTTCAAGCGCTGACATTCTGTTTTTTTCTGTAATCTGCAACATCTGAGCTTTTTTACCAACTGCAGCATCAGTCAAATACCTTTGATTAAACAAAAGGTCATTTGAAAGATAGTCTGTTGTCGGGAATCTCAATTTGTGCATATCCGTTTTTATATTTCTGTATTCGCTGCCATGCAACATAGAAAGAGTAACCTTGTGAAAACCAAGCGGCAAAATACATACTGCTACAAACGTAAAAAACGCAAGCGAAACTACTTTATGTAAAAAACTGTTTCTTTTTACCTTTTTTTTATTAACCTTCAGCTGCGGTCTTGGGGCATTTTCAGGGCGATACACAGGTCTGACTTGTCTGATTTGGGCATTGGAATAGCCAAAATCTGCATAATCCGCATAATATTGCCTGCTATCGTATTTTTGTGCCAATTTCGGCATACGTTCCTCCCAAGTATTAATATTTTAGACCAGACATATGTGAATTGGCAAGTTAATTTACAAATTTTTAATAAACAGGTTTATTTTTTATAATATCTGTTATAAAATTAACCGAAGAGGTGAAAAAAATGAGTGAAGATTGTATTTTTTGTAAAATTATAAACGGAGATTTCGGGACAGAATTTGTATTGGAAAACGAATACGCAGTAGTTTTCAAGGACATAAATCCAAAAGCACCCGTTCATTTGCTTGTTGTTCCAAGACAACACGTGGCATCCTTGAACGAACTTGATGATGAATTCTTGCTTGGAAAACTTATGATGACAGTAAAAGAAGCCGCAAAAAAAGTCGGACTGAAAGCTTATAAAACACATATAAATACAGGGAAAGAAGCCGGACAGGTTGTTTTCCACCTGCATATACACGTATTAGGAGAAGTAAAATAATGAAAAACGGAATAGAAAACGGATATTATCACGAAATTACACCATCAGGATTTGGTATTGCAATAAAAGCCGGAAAAGTTTTGGTATCAAAACAAACCCCATTCCAAAAATTAGAAATTTTTGAAACAGAAAGTTCACTCGGCAGGGTTTTGACCCTTGATGATTTAATGATGACAACAGAGGGTGATGAATACCATTATCACGAAATGATTGCACACATCCCTATGATGCACCACAAATGTCCGAAATCTGTTCTTGTAATCGGCGGCGGTGATGGCGGTACTGTTCGTGAAGTTCTAAAACATGACACCGTTGAAAGGGTTGTTTTATGCGAAATTGACGGTGATGTTATTGAATATTCAAAACAGTTTTTGCCAACAATAGCCTGCAAACTTGATGATCCAAAAGTTGAAGTTCTGGTACAGGATGCTATCGAATACGTAAAAGATAAAAAAGATGAATTTGATATCATTTTGATAGATTCAACAGACCCTATGGGTCCCGGAGAAGGTTTGTTTACCGATGAATTTTACACAAATGTTAAACGCTCCCTGAAACAAGGCGGAATTATGGTTGCACAATCAGAATCACCTTTTGTAAACAAAGAAGAAATCAAAAAAATGTATACACAATTAAAAAGAGTGTTCCCAATTGTTTCAACATACACATCAAATATTCCGACATATCCGGGCGGATATTGGGCTTGGGCTTTTTGTTCCGAAACAGTTGAACCGCTCTCATATTATGATGAGAGACGTGCCGCCGATATTATCAAAACATGCAAAATCTATAACAAAGATTACCACATGGCACGATTTGCTCTGCCAAATTATTTGAAAGAATTATTATAAACTAATGTTTTTATGTTATTATTAACACAAAAGCGGGGATATTATGTCAATAATTATAATGATACTTTTACTAAGCGTTTTGATACTTGTACACGAAGCAGGTCACTTTTTGGCTGCAAAAGCCTTCAAGATGAAAGTTTCAAAATTTGGTTTTGGCCTGCCCATTGGTCCAACCTTATGGGAAAAACAGATAGGTGACGTAAAAGTTCTTGTACATGCATTTTTGCTTGGTGGTTATGTTTCTTTTCCTGATGACGATAAAGATCTTAACCTTCCAAAAGATTCCCCTGACAGATTTTTGAACAGACCCATATACCAAAGACTTGTGGTAGTTTCCGCAGGTGTTACGGCAAACATAATTTGCGCATTTGTATTTGTTCTTTTGACCGCACTGCTTTGGGGACATATGCCATCCGGGAAATATGAAGTTTACGTCAATCAGGTCGTAAATGAGAAAAATGATTCCCTGTTTAGCTCAGGCATTCAAAACGGTGATAAAATTCTTTCAATTAACGGTTCAAAAATTGAATCAAGCTATGCACTCATAACTTTTGCACAACTCAGCAAAAGAAATGACGGAAAAACTGACGAAGATTTTGTAGATGAAAGATACACAAGTC
>JBGUSD010000110.1:0-3527 GCA_045132355.1 Candidatus Gastranaerophilaceae bacterium | reverse complement strand
CCGATATTGACATAAACGAATCAAACTTAAATGATGAAATATATTTCAGATTGGTTTCAAAGGTCAAGGCATCTAACGGAACAATTTTGCCGGAGCATACAAGATTTGCAGGTAAATTCAAGAAAATTAAACAAAGTGAACCTGTGTTCAAAAGAGCAAGAGGTTTCATTGTCATCGACAAAATAATTTTCCCAAATGAAAAAGTTTATACCGTAAGAATGGAACCTAAAAACGGCAGCGATTTGAAAGCTCCTCAAATTTTGAATACCCTGAGAGCAGTTCCTGCAAGTATAGGTATCGTAACTTTTTCTGCAATAAGCGTTGCCGTAGTTGCAATAGAATCAGTAACCGTTGTCGGCTTGGTCGTTGTTCCAAGAACATGCAAAGGCTTTGGTCTTTTGATAAGCTCAATGGCAAAAGGATTGAATTATAAATTAAAAGCAGGAAAGAAAATTATATTCAAGCTGGACACTCCTGTTTATATCCAAGAAAGTGATATCCTTTCAAAATAAAATTAAAACCCAAATATATAAAAAAGACAGGTATAAATCCTGTCTTTTTTAATATAATTCGTAGCAGACTGTTTTACAAAGTAATATTAAACAAGTCTGCGGTTGATTACTACTTAATTTTCAAACAAAACACCTAGTACGAGATTAAATTATCGATGAAAAAGCGAAGCCTTCTTAAAATGTATTATTTTTGTCCTTAATTTGATATGTCTTAACCATAAAATATGTACAGGTTAGTATAAAGATTCCAAACGCACAATAATAGAACTGTACCAAATCCATTTTATCCATTAATAGTTTAGAAGATATCAATACAACTGCGCTAATTCCTCTGGACACTATACCGTTTGTGGCCATGAGGTTTCCTCTATTTTCGATTTTGACGAATTTATGCAGCCTGCTGACATGTAAAATCGTAAATAGCAGTTGATACCCTACAATGAGGCATATTATAAATAATAAGATAGTAATAACCGGGATGCTTTCAATTTTATTTATTGTAAATATCAGAATAAATGCTATGACATATAATACATATAGTGGAATTACCATGGATCTTATATTTATCCACTTTTGAACTTTCCCCGCAAGAAGCCCTGAAAGAGCTCTAACCCCGTGGTTGAGAAATGCTATCACCCCAAACATAAAAATCGGGAAAAATGACTTTTGCATTAATGGTTGAAAACTTGTTGCAAAAAGTATTGAAAAAGATGTAAGTAATCCTGAATAATATATATAGTATTTTATACTAGGGTTTTTATAAATTTCTTTTGTCATTGAAGCAAAATTATGGAGACTTTCTTTAAAAGGATATCTTTTTAAACAGCTTCTGATATTAGGCAGAGAATTTATAAGGTGTATTCCGAAAAGCAGGAAGAAGAATTGGCAAATAAGTACGGTTTTTGAACCATATTTTGTAAATAATGCAGTTCCGATAATTGATGCGGTAACTGTTCCTATAGCAAAACAAAATTGTGCATATCCATAATATTTTGGCATTTCCCGTTTTAATTTATTTTGATTAAGGAAATCATACAAATAACCCGAAACAGAATCATCAAGCATTACTTTTGATATTGCAAGCAATATTTCCCCTGCCAAAATTATCCAAAACCCTTGTTGAAACAGCCAAAAAACGGTGACTATCAGGAATATGCATAATGACGCCATAAGAAGTTTTTTTCTTGAATATCTGTCTGAAAGGTATCCCAGAGGAAATTCTACAAGAACTGATGTCAGATAAAATATCCCTTGAAACAAGAAAAGGTGCTTATAACTCAAACCGTTTTCTTGGTAAAAAAGCAGCGTAACCGGTGTCAAAAGGTACAACACCCTTATAAAAATAGCTGTGTAAAATTTTATTAAATTTGGTTTTATTCTTTTGGTTTCCAAATTAATACCTCTAAATGCGAATATCTGAAAGAAACTTTATTTGTTCCCTTCTATGACTTTGTTTATTTCGTTTAGGAGTTTTTCCCTAATATTACTTTTTGTATAGAAAAATCTGCTGTATTTTTCTTTTACATCAGGTTCTACGGTGAAATTATTATTTACGTAGAATTCTATTTTTTTAATTACATCTTTTTCATTATAAAATACGTTTGCCAAATTTTCTTTTTTACGTTCAAATGCTCTCATATTTTCTTTGTCTTCTTCTTCAATATCGTCTGAATTCATATCAAGCAAATAATGAATTACCGGTTTATTTTGAAACATAAAATCAAAACTTACTGAAGAAAAATCTGTAATAAGCATTGAACATTCTTTTATGTATTTGGATATTTCATGTGTTGAAATTCTTTCTATATTAGAACTGTTAACTTGTGTCCAGATATTGGTATGATGCGGTACAAAGTATAATGTTACATTATGTTTTTTTAAGAATTGGTTTAGTTCTTTGTTGTTTAATAAGCTTTCCATATTTTTTTTGTAATCTGATTGGTCAAAAGTATCAAAGGGAGTCTTGATGTCACTATCTGCAAAGTGTCTGTATGTGAGCATAACCAGAATAGATTTTGTTTTTGGTTTTGATTTTTGAGATAAGTAATCCCATCTTGGAAGTCCGACTTTGATTAGTTGTTCATCTTTAAAATTGTATTTTTTCAGCAAATTAGCTTCAAGATCATTACTTACTAAGATTTTATTAAACGAATCATGGAATAAGTAGCCATTATACAAAATAGATTCTTTCAAATAAATAACTCCGTGTTGTATAAATATATATTTCCACGAATATTCTGATAGTATAAAATTTCCACATATACTTTTTCTATTATAGAAAGATGATAAAACTGCTTTTGCCCTCAATAAAACAGGAGCAATATCCGATATAAATCTATCCGGATGCTGATTTATGTAATAATCAATTGCAATAATATTTTCAAGTTGACCTGTTTCTTCCAACCTTTTGTACAAGTCAGAAGATTTTTGTACAACATAATACGCTTTATATCCTTTGCTTTTCATGTATTCAAAAAGTGAATAAGCGTCTATGTTTTCGGCATTTTCATCCCAAAGCGAATCAAACAATAAATACGTATCTTTTGGGTATAGGTGTTCATTTTTTTTAATATAATCAATTACCTTTTGTTCATTTTTTAATGTTTGTGTTTTAAAATTTTTTTTAAATCCTAATACCGTTACCTCGTCACTATATATTGAGTGCTCAACAGAATATATTTGTTTTCTGATTTTTTTTGCCCAAACATTATCGCTGAACAGGAACGAAAAGCAGCCGATTAAAATAATAACTGCATTAATAACTATGATGTATTTGTTAATTTTCAAGCCCATACTTCTCTTCCCTCATATGCTATAAAACAATAATACAACAAGCAAAACAAAAATCATATAAAAATTTAATAAATATTTATACTTGACAAAAATCTCACGGTATGTTAGTATCAGGACGTAAAATTTGCGCATTAATAAGAAATTGGAGGAAAAATGAAAAAATTCGGTTTTACTTTAGCAGAAGTATTGATTACATTGGGTATTATTGGTGTTGTAGCAGCA
>JBGUSD010000109.1:0-1676 GCA_045132355.1 Candidatus Gastranaerophilaceae bacterium | reverse complement strand
ACAAGTATAAAAATATAACATTAAACTAATTGACCGCATACTAAAAAAATGATAAAATACTAAAAAAAGGAGAGTATTTTATGAGTTTATGGCAGCTATGGGCGGGACTCGGGTTATTGTTTATAATCCTTGAAATGGTTGTGCCCACTATGTTTTTCTTGAATTTTGCAGTAGGTGCATTTGTTACAGCTATTTGTACTCTATATATCCACGGAACAACAGCTCTTATACTCATTTTTGTCGGAGTTTCCCTTGTCTCACTACTTGCTTTAAGACCTTTGCTCGTCAAAAAAACAGACAAAGGACAAGAAACAGGCATTAGCGCAAAATACATCGGCAAGAACGCTAAAGTTGTTGAAAATATCACCGCAAATTCAGGCGTCATATCACTATATGATGAACGTTGGCAGGCACGCACGGAAGATGAAGAAATCCCAGCGGGTGCCGAAGTAAAAATCGTCAGAAATGAAAGTTTAATAATGTATGTAAAGGAGATTAAATGAGCATTTTTCTTATCGTTTTATTGGTTGCAGCAGGTATTTTTGTTGCAAAAGGTGTTGTCATTGTACAACAGGCAGAAGTTGTTATTGTTGAAAGACTTGGTAAATACGAAAGAACTTTGGAATCAGGCTTAAACTATATCATTCCAATTCTTGAAGCACCTCGAGGTATTGCGTGGAAAATTAGCCAAAAATCATTCGACGGTTCAAGCTATTCTTACATCAAGGAAAGAACAAAAATTGACCTTCGTGAATCTGTTTACGATTTCCCTCGTCAAACTGTTATCACAAAAGATAACGTATCAATCAGCATCAACGCATTATTGTATTTTCAAATTGTAGAGCCAAAGAGTGCCGTTTATGAAATTCAAAACTTGCCTGAAGCTATTGAAAAATTAACACAAACAACCCTGAGAAACTTGGTTGGTCAACTTGACTTGGATGAAACTCTTGTTTCTCGAGACAAAATCAACAACGAATTAAGATCAATTCTTGATGAAGCAACAAACAAATGGGGCGTTAAAGTTAACCGTGTAGAACTTCAAGATATCATTCCTCCGGCAGATATTCAATCTGCAATGGAAAAACAAATGAAAGCAGAACGTGACAGACGTGCTGCTATTTTGGAAGCTGAAGGATTGAAGAAATCTGCAATCCTTAAAGCTGAAGGCCAAAAGGAAGCTCTTATTAACCAAGCAGAAGGGGAAAAGAAATCAGCAATTCTTAAGGCTGAAGGTATCGCTCAAGCACGTGTAATCGAAGCTGATGCAGAAAAAGAAGCAATCCAAAGAATCATTGATGCTTTGGCTGAAAAAGGCAAACCTGATCAATACTTGGTTGCTATGAAGTATCTTGAAACCATGCAGGCTATTACAAGCGGCGAAAACAACAAAATTGTCTATATGCCATACGAAGCAACCGGTATACTGTCATCTGTCGATGGTATCAAGGAAATGTTCAACGGCGTTGCAAAATAACTTCAGTTCAAAAAGAATACAAAAAAAGCCCGCCATACAGGCGGGCTTTTTATCAACTCCTATTGTGCTTTTGCAAATTTTATTTCGTCATTATCAACATCAATTACCAAACTGTCACCACGTTTAAATTTTTGTTCAAGTAATAGTTTTGACAGAGGGTTTTCAACCATTTGACGAATTACACGTTTCAGAGGTCTTG
>JBGUSD010000108.1:0-4044 GCA_045132355.1 Candidatus Gastranaerophilaceae bacterium | reverse complement strand
GAAAGGACAAAGATGACCTTCAAAAAGTAATCCAAATGCTTCGACAAAATGAAGAAAAATATGATTATCCGCTTCAATTCACAAATTACAGATAATGAAAACGCCTTGTTTATTTAAAACAAGGCGTTTCTTATTTTATCTATCGATTTTACACATCCGGTAAATCACCTTTGACGTCAGCAACCTCATCACTTTCAAGATCAAACACCGTATGAAGTGCCTTTACAGCTTTTTGTGCATCTGGTTTGTCTACAAGACAGCTAATTTTTATTTCACTTGTAGAAATCATTTTGATGTTTATATCTAATTTTGCAAGAGTTTCAAACATAGTTGATGCAATACCTGGTCTGTCAATCATGCCGGCACCAATAATCGATACCTTTGCAATATTGTCATCAACCTTGATATCACTAACTTCAAGTTCTGCCTTAATACCATCCAGAACCATAAGCGTTTTTGCCAAATCATTTTTATCGACAGTAAACGCAATATCGTTTGTATTAGAAACTTTTCTTGCATAAGATTGGATAATCATATCAACAGAAATAGTTTCTTCTGCAAGTTTTGTAAACAATTTTGCCGCATAACCGGGTTTATCAGGTACGTCACATACAACAATTCTTGCCTGTGTCAAATCTGCCGCTACACCCGTTACAGGTTTATATAATTCCATTTGTTCAACTCCTACAATTAATGTGCCTAAGTTCTCGGTATTAAAACTGCTTCTGACCCTCATCGGAACAGCAAATTGTTTTGCGGTTTCCACACTTCTCGGATGCAAAACATTTGCTCCGGCATGTGCAAGTTCAAGCATTTCCTCATATGATACTTTATCAAGTCTTGATGCGTTTGGGACAACTCTTGGGTCTGTTGTATAAACACCTTCAACATCTGTATAAATATCACATCTGTCAGCATTTAAAGCCGCAGCCAATGCAACAGCAGATGTGTCTGAACCGCCTCTGCCAAGGGTTGTAATTTCACCGTCTTCAGTTACTCCTTGAAAACCGGCCACAACAATTATTTTCCCGTTATCTAAATTCTTCCTCAATTTTTCTGTTTTTATATCAACAATTCTGGCTTTTGAGTGGATATTCTCTGTCATAATCCCGATTTGCATTGCGTTAAAGCTTATCGCCTCATACCCTTTTGCCTGAATTGCCATTGTCAAAAGAGCTATAGATATACCCTCTCCTGTTGAAAGAAGCATATCCATCTCTCTGGCTGACGGATTTGGAGAAAGTTCTTTTGCCATTTTTACAAGATGATCTGTAGTATGCCCCATAGCAGATACAACAACTACAACATCGTTGCCGTTTTTCTTTTCCTTTATAACAACATCTGCAACATTTTTTATCTTATCTGTGTCAGCAACAGATGTTCCGCCAAATTTTTGAACTATTACTTTTCTCATCTTTGTATATTTCTCAAAGTTTCTTCTAATTCCGCCCTAAGATCGGGGTATTTAAAGTCCTCAGTCCTATTGGCAATAGAAATTGCCTCTTTTACATTATATTCACAAACGTTCTCTTTGACAAGTATGTAACTTATATAAAACAGTAAATTTAATATTTCTTGATTATTTTTATCAAGGGTTTCTGCTTTCCTCAATTTTCTCTGTGCATCTTTATAATCTTCTATCGACATCAGAAAACGAGCATAATCAAGATACGCAGGAGCATACTCTGAATTATGTTTTAAAAATTTGTCGTATGAATCCTTTACCATATCTCGGTTTTGTGTCTTTTCATAGCACTTTGCAAGTCTATATAAGTTGAAATAATCTTTTGGATTTTCCTTTAAAAGATTTTTGAAACCGGCAATTGCACCCTCAAAGTCGCTTTGCTGCATTTTTATAATTGCGTTTGCCGTTTCTGTACAATTATTTTTAAAATTTTGTTCTCCCAAAAAATTCAATATATTTTGAGCTTCATCAATATTTCCAAGCTCTGCATAACACAAAGCTATACCTGATTTGGTATCGTTGTTTGCAGAATCTTCAGACAGCGCTTTTTCAAACTTTTCAATAGCTTCAGAAAATCTGCATAACCTTACAAGAGCATATCCCCACTCACTGTACAAAGACGGATTAATAAGCTCTCTTTTTTCAGCTTCTATAAACTGATCTATGGAATTTTTTAAATCAAACTTCATAGAGTACAACTTCCCGAGTAATACATATGCCGGAAACATATTTGGATTTAATTCCAGGGATTTTTTCGCATAACGAATAGAATCATCATATTTTTCTCTCAAAAAACAAAGGTTTGCATATTCATAATTTGAACCCTCACTTGGGTTAACTTGATTTAAAAAGTTAAGTTTTACATCCGCATCATCGTACTTTTTAAGTCTTATTTCCACTATTGCTGCAAGAAGCAGGGCTGAAAAATTGTATCTGTTAATCTGAGTCGCCTTAATGAATTTTTCCAATGCCTGTGGGTATTTTTGTTGTTTTAACAATGACATTCCCCAACCTGTCTGGATATCCGTATTTATTGGTGCAACCTTGTCCGCTTTTTCAAAGGCAATTTCCGCATCTTCATACTTTTTCAGGTTAATATACACAAGGCCTAATTTATGCCAAATATTTTTATCCTGAGGGTTGAGGGCAGATGACTCCTTGTAGGCATCCAATGCTCCGTTTATATTACCGAGTTTTTCTTCACATTCCCCTAAATACTTGTATATAAGGGCATCTTTTGGGGCTATTACTATTGTCTCATACAAAAGATCTTTTGCCTCTAACAATTTATTTTTCTCTATAAGTTTTTTTGCACGATTTAGATTTGCAACAGACGGCAATGTCTGATTACCTGTCTCTTCTTTGTAGGTATTTACAGTTGCATTTATATCCTTTATCTGACTATTTATCTTTTTTAACCAACCAAACAATCTGCGACCTCTCTAAATGCACCGTTTCCGGCTTGATTTTCCGTAACTTGTATTCCTTCAACCTCTTTTATTTTCTGAACAGAATGAGGCACTGTAATTCTGTATTTGGCAAATTCAAGACATGCTTTGTCGTTAATGTCATCACCTATATACAGATAATCTTCTTCGCTTAAACCATATTTTTCAATTATTGATTTCAAGACATCAATCTTAGTTCTTATATTTTGGTGGACCTCATCTACACTAAATCGTTCTGCTATAATATCTATTGCTTTGTTTTTATCTCCTGAGATTATACCGATATGAAAACCAGCTCGTTTCAACATTGGGAAAGCCATAATATCCTTAAAATTGAGTTTTCTTGACATATTACCATTTTCGTCAATATAAACGCAGTTGTCAGTAACTACTCCGTCAAAATCTGTTATTATCCATTTTATAGTTTTCGGTAATTTAATCAATGACAAATCTCCACTTATCTGTTATAATTATACCACAAGGTTGGATAAAAATGATTTTATACTTTATAAATACCGGACTTATTTTAGTATTTTTGGGATTGTTTTTCATCACAAGAAAAACAAACAAACGTTGGTCAAAAATTAACGACTATCTGGGAACCGTAACAAATACAGTAAACTCTATCCGATATGGTAACCTTACAACCAAAATAGAAAAGCTTGAACATCCGACATACCAAAACGTTACGGACAGTATTAACCGAATGGTAGAAACTCTTAACGACAGAGAAAAAATGATTGTTGAATACCAAAATGAACTTATGCGCCAAAATAAACTTCTGGAATCTGTAATTAACTCTCTATCTGACGGTATTTTGATTGTAAATGAACACCTTGATATTCTAAGAGCAACACCCAAAGTTTCTACATGGTTTGGGATAAAAGGCAAAGATATCGTCGGGAAAAATATATTTGAATATATTCAGCTGCCGGAAGACTATAATATAGAAAAGCTTGACGGCTGCGACGTCTTTATAAAGCACACCCCAACAAATAATTTTATCATCAATTCTCAAAAACTTAAACTTGATGATAAAAAACAACGCTACGTCCTTTTGATAAAAGATGTAACAAACGAACGCGAAATTGAGACATTAAAGGAAGATTTTGTTGCAACACTAACACACGA
>JBGUSD010000107.1:0-6934 GCA_045132355.1 Candidatus Gastranaerophilaceae bacterium | reverse complement strand
TGTTACACTAATTATTACAAAACATATATTTTTTTGTATTTTTATAACGATATATTAACCTAAGTAAACAAAAATTGCAAGTACTTTTTTTAAATAAATTTTTAAAGTTTTGATGCAATAATTTGTTTAAATTTTTCAACATCTTCTGCAGTATCAATTCCGACCGGAACAAAGTCTACAACAGAAGTTTTTATCCTTAGCCCATTCTGCAATGCTCTTAACTGTTCTAAACTTTCTGCTCTTTCCAAATCGCCTTGTGGTAATTCCGTCATGGTCACAAGCGCAGCCTTTTTATAGCCATATATACCCAAATGCCCATAAAAAGTTGCCACACCTTTATTTCTTTCATAAGGAATTGCAGAACGTGAAAAATACAGAGCAAAACCTTTATTATCCATTACACATTTAACCTGATTTGGATTATTTATTTCATCTTCTGAGTCTAATACTCTTACAAGGGTTGAAATATCAGCCGCAGCATCCTCAATAACATTTCTTATAACAGCATCAATACTTTCCGGCCTTATCAATGGTTCATCTCCTTGAAGATTAACTATATGCGTAAATTCAGGATGTCTGTCAACTACCTCTTTAATTCTGTCGCTGCCGCACTTGTGGTCAACTGAAGTCATCTCAACTTCACCGCCAAACGATTTTACTTCATTATAAATTCGCTCGTCATCCGTTGCGACTATTACAACATCTGCAAGTTTTGCCTGCTTTGCTTTATCATATACCCAATGAATTATAGTTTTTCCGCCAACTTCAATTAATGGTTTCCCCTCTAATCTTGAAGATCCGTATCTTGCAGGTATTATAATCGCTGTTTTTGTCATTTACTGCTCCTTTTTAACAACATATGATGTCCATTGATCTTGTTGAATTTCTTCTACAATTTTTAATTTTTCACGTATAATTGCATTAAGAACCATCTGTTTTTTCTCTTCTAATATACCACTTAAAGACATGTATGCACCGACTTTCATAATATTTTTCAAATCGCCCATAATTTCTGCAAGCACAAAATGTAATATATTAGCACAGACAAAATCGAACTTGTCATGTAATTTGTCTGCGGAATTAAGCTCAAAAGTGCACTCAACACCATTTTTTCGGGCATTTTCTTTCGCGACATCAATCACAGTATCATCAATATCGCAACCATAAGCTGATGCGGCACCCAATTTCATAGCAAGAACAGACAATATTCCTGAACCTGTGCCTATATCTGCCACTTTATCGCCGGATTTTAAATATTTTTCAAGAGCCTTCATACAAAGCTGCGTTGTCTGATGCGTACCCGTACCAAATGCACAACCCGGTTCAAGCCTAATTATAACTTCACCCGGACGCGGGGTATACTCTATCCAATCGGGAACAACCACTATCTTATCCGTAACACGAGTTATATCCCACTTTTCTTTCCATTTCTTAGACCAATCCTGATTTTCTTTTTCTTCCAGAACCATATCCCAACTTCCAAGCTGATCTTCTGTATAACCACGTGAAATAAGGACTTTCTTGTAATCAGATAGCAACTGTTTTGCAGCACATTTTTCAGTTAAAAAGACCTTTAAAGTGCCCTCTGTTGTCGAAACCATTTCAAGATCCTTATAGGTTTCTTCAGCCAAAATAACCCCTTCGCACGGTAGGTTTTCAAAGCAAAAATCGGAAATGATATCTTCCATTTCAGGATTGATTTTTATCTGAAGTTCGTAGTAATTTTGCATTACTCCAGAAACTCTCCCATTTTTCTGAATTTATCGTAGCGCTGTGCTTTTAATTCATCTTCAGATAACCCGTTCAACTCTTCAAGCGCAGCTAAAATTGTTCTTTTCATCTCTTCCGAAATAAATTCATAATTTGAATGAGCACCACCAACAGGCTCTTTTATAGCACCATCAATAATATCAAATTTTAACAAGTCTGCGGCAGTAATTTTCAAAGCCTCTGCTGCTTCATTACTTTTTGCGGCGTCACGCCACAGGATTGAGGCACATCCTTCAGGCGAAATTACTGTATAATAAGCATGCTCGAGCATATACACTTTGTTTGCAACCGCTAAGCCCAACGCCCCGCCAGAGCAACCCTCGCCGGAAATAATCGCAATGATTGGAACAGTCAATTTTGCCATTTCACGCAAATTTACAGCTATTGCAGAGCCTTGACCTTTTTCTTCAGCACTTATTCCAGGATATGCACCTGGTGTGTCAATGATTGTAACTATAGGTATATGAAATTTATTTGCATGCTTGAATAATCTTAAAGCCTTTCTATATCCTTCAGGTTGAGGCATGCCAAAATTATATTCAAGGTTTTCTTTTGTGGATTTACCCTTCATTGTTCCGACAATCATAACCGGCTTCCCGTCAATTTTTGCCAAGCCTCCGATTATTGCACGGTCATCCATACCTTCTCTGTCACCGTGAAGTTCAACAAAATCGTCACACATATTGCGAACATAGTCCAGAAAGTTTGGTCTTTCAGGATGTCTCGCAATCTGCATTTTTTGACTTGGAACAAGGTTTGAATATAACTCTTGTTTGTATTCTTCTGCCTGTTGTTCAAATGTTTTAATCTCTTTATCTAAATCCATGCCGGACTCCAAACTTATCTTTTTCAATTCTTCAATTTTTTCCTGAATTTCCATAATGGGTTTTTCAAAATCTAATACTGTTGCCATTTTATACCTCATGCATTGACAAGATATTAGCCAATGTCCTCCTCAAATCCTTACGGGATGAAACAACGTCCACCTGCCCGTATTTTAATAAATATTCTGCAGTCTGAAAGTCAGACGGCAGTTTTTGTCTGATAGTTTGTTCTATAACACGTCTGCCGGCAAAACCTATGCGTGCACCCTGCTCAGCGACAATTATGTCACCTAAAGTTCCAAAACTTGCTGTTACACCGCCAAAAGTAGGTTCTGTCATAAGATTTATGTACAAAATTCCTGCTTCATCTAATCTTGAGCATGCGCAAGACGTCTTTGCCATTTGCATTAAGCTCAATGCGCTTTCCTGCATTCTTGCACCGCCGGAAGAAGTTATAGCAAGCATAGGGATTCTAAGTTCTATTGCCTTTTCAATAATACGCGTAACTTTTTCTCCAACAACGCTACCCATAGACCCGCCCATAAAGTCAAAGTCCATAATTGCTGTTGCGACCCTGTGTCCTTCAATAGAGCCGACACCCGTAATTACAGCATCATTCAGTCCTGTTTTCTCCTGCGCTGAACTAAGCCTTTGACTATATGCTTCCGAATCAACAAAACCCAACGGATCAGTTGGCTTTATATTTGAAAACATTTCTTCAAAAGAATTTTCATCAAAAAGTTGTTGTATTCTTGTCCTTGCATTTATTCTGAAGTGATAATCACAGACAGGGCAAACGTGCATATTTTCTTCAATATCCGCTTTTAAAATTTGAGCATCACAGTGAACGCACTTCGTCCACAAATCGGAGTTTTCTACGACTTCTGCTTTTGCTTCTAACGCACGGCGCTGAATTTGGGCCTCTTTGCGTTTTTCAAACCAATCTTGAACTGTCATATATTAAAATTTCCTTATATCCCTAGAATTATTAATTCGCAAATACATTATACATCAAAAATTTAACATATCAATTCAAAATGGCAAATTTTTACATTTACATGTTTTATCTCAATTGACTATGATGAGAATAAATGCAATAAATCCAATATCATTTCAGCAATTGAAGACCAACAATGATGGCCGATTCCAAATCTTTGAGCCACATTATCATAGTGTAAGCGGAGATACAGAAGCTTATACAACAAAGATGAAACATATTGATCGTAATTCATACAAAATTCAATTCAAGCACAGTGATGATGAATTTCTACCTGCTGCATCCGAATCCGTATGCTTTAGGCCTGAAACAAAGTCCGTAGAATTAGATCTCATGAAAACAGTCGAAGGAAAAAGAAACCTTGGGCTTGGGGCAAGCATGCATCTGCTCGGAATCATAGAATTACTCGAAAATGATTACGATTATTTAAAGCTATACTCAATTTCGTCTGCCGTACCGTTTCATGCAAAATTCGGATACAAACCTGATGCAAAAAGGTGGGAAGACGGACTTGCACTTAATATGGAATCCATATCCGAAGAAAAAGATCCTCGTCTATGGCAATTCGCCTTCAGAGCAAAGACTCTTATACTTTCATGCGATAATGACTGCGTAAGAAAAGGGAACATACTACTCGCTGAATACATAAGAGCAGCCTCAAAAATAAAAAGTAAAGAAGAAATGGAAAACCTTTTACCTATCGGTACAACCATGAAGTTATCAAAAAGCAGCATTATGAAACATAAGCAGTTTTATAATAAATTGTTCAAGAAATATGACATAGACTACAAAATCAGCTAATTTTCAGGCGGTTTTGAAAAGAATTTACGCATATCTTCCGAAATATGCACATTTTGTATGGACATGTGATATTTTCTCAAATTTGCAATTGATTCCTGTTCATCAAGCAAATCTCTTTTTGGTTTTGGAGCAGGCATCTGAACATTTTTACCGCCAAGAGCCTCAGTCTTTTTCTCAATTACTTTTGCAATAACTTCATCTATGTCGTTGCCGCTAACACCATATTTTGCAGCTACGTCCTTGACTGTTGCCCCCTGAGGAAGTGCATACAGCCAATTAACAGTCATAACATCACAATCTGAAACTTTTAATATACCTTTTTGGTGCGGAGTATACATAATATCTTTAGGGAAAGGACTATGTCCAAGACCTACGGCATGACCTATTTCATGAAGAATTGTATGATAGACTTCGCCATCATCCATATATTCTCTGTGAATAAGTCCATCGGTCAGACCTATACTAACTTCCGCACTATACAGCCTTTGATTAGCATCATAATCAAAATAACAATGTCCCAGTGCTTTTCTTTCAACCCTTTTCCAATCAACATTTATATGCGATTCAAGTAATGTATTAACAACAGTAAACGACACCTTTCCCTTGGTAGCCCTCTGCCATTCATCAAGAGCTTTACGAACCATAGAGCGATACCTTGAATCCTGTCCCCGCTTTGAATAGAACTTCATAGGAGCTATATAAACTTTCAATGGCATCTTGCATGTCCAACGCATAATCCTGCCATTTTTAAGAGACTCTTGTAAATAAGTTTTCTTATTCATAATTTTATTGTATAATAAAAAAAGACTTAGGGCTAGGAGGATAATATTTATGAACATTATGCAAATGATGAAACAAGCTCAAAACCTTCAACAAAAGTTGAAAGAAACACAAGATGAGCTTTCTAAAATGGAGATAGTTGGCGAAGCTGCAGATGGCGCAGTTAAGGTTACATGTGACGGACAAGGACGTTTCAAGTCAATAAAGATTGCACCTGAAGCTTTTGATCCTGAACACCCTGAAACAGTTGACAAAGAAGTTCTTGAAGTCATTGAAGATGTTGTTACAACAGCAATTCTCAGAGCAAGTATGGAAGCTACAAAGGTTATGGAAGATAAAATGAAATCTGTAACAGGCGGCATAAGCATTCCGGGATTATTCTAATGATATATCCAAAATCTATTGCGGCTTTAATAGAACATTTTCAAAAATTTCCGTCTATAGGACCAAAATCAGCACAACGCATGGCATTTTATCTTTTGAGAATGCCAAAGTCTGAGGTTGAAAAATTTGCAAAAGCTATGATTGAAGCAAAAGAAAACACAAAAACATGTGAAATCTGCTTCAATATATCAAATGAAAGCCCGTGCGAAATTTGCACATCTTCAAAGAGAGACCGTGCAACTATTTGTGTCGTAGCAGAAACAAAGGATTTGATTGCAATAGAAAAGACCAACGAATACAAGGGATTATACCACGTTCTACAAGGTTTAATATCCCCACTTGACGGCATAGGTGCTGATGATATAAGAATTAAAGAATTATTGAACAGATTAACATCCTCCGAGGTTCAGGAAATAATTCTTGCACTCCCACCGTCTGTTGAGGGCGAAGCAACAAGCCTATATTTAACAAAATTAATCAAACCATTCGGGATAAAGGTCTCAAGAATCGCCTTTGGTTTGCCTGTCGGAGCAGACCTCGAATACGCTGATGAAATCACTCTTGCAAGAGCAATAGAAGGCAGACGAGAGATTGACTAATCAGGGGTTTATAAAAACAATTTTTATTAAATAATAAACTTATGACAGATACTGTAATAAAAAATTTATTTGTTGAATATAAGTCCAAACAGGGAATTTTAGGCAAAGAGCAGATTGTTCATGCAGTAAACGACCTGTCAATAAATATTAAGGAAGGGGAAATCCTTGCGGTTGCAGGAGAATCAGGTTGCGGCAAATCAACACTTGCAAAAGCACTTATTGGTTTAGAGCCTGTAAAATCAGGTGATATACTGTTTGACAATAAAAATATTAAAGAAATGTCTAAAGATGAAATGAAAAATTTCAGAAAAAGTGTCCAGATGGTATTTCAAAATCCGTACGCAAGCCTTAACCCTAAAATGAAAATTTTTGACATTTTAAAAGAACCGCTTGAAATAAACACTGATTACACAAAGGAAGAAATCGAAAAAATTGTCATTGACACAGCCTGCAAAGTCGGAATAGATGAGGAATGTTTATCACTATACCCTCACGAATTTTCAGGCGGACAAAGACAGAGAATAGCGATTGCAAGAGCACTTGTTCTGTCGCCTAAACTTATTCTTGCAGATGAACCTGTCAGCGCATTGGACGTTAGTATTCAGGCACAAATAATCAATCTTCTAAAAGAATTAAAAGAAACTATGAATTTAACCATTCTATTTATATCGCATGATTTGAGCGTAATAAAATACCTTGCAGACAGAGTTGCGATAATGTATTTAGGCGAAATAGCAGAAATCGGAACAAAAGATGAAATATTCTACTCTCCTGCGCAT
>JBGUSD010000106.1:0-8369 GCA_045132355.1 Candidatus Gastranaerophilaceae bacterium | reverse complement strand
GGCTTCAAAGAAACAGGTAAAGAAGGTGCTGAACTTGAAGCCGCATTGTTATCAAAAGTTAGAGAATATGGTATGAGATGCGTTGGTCCTAACTGCTTAGGCGTTGTAAACACATTACCGGAAATTAGTATGGACGGATGTTTTGCTGAATCACTTCCTGAACGCGGACACATTGGTTTCGTTTCACAGTCAGGTGCATTAGGCGGCGGTATTTTGAACATATTAAAAGACCTTAACCTTGGTTTTGCACAATTCATTTCAATCGGTAACCAAGCTGACGTTAACGCTGAAACAGCCCTTGAATACTGGGAAAATGATGCTGACGTTCACCAAATGTTGTTATATATGGAATCAATCGCTAACCCGTCTAATTTTAGAAAGTTAGC
The DNA here is from genome assembly GCA_045132355.1 of Candidatus Gastranaerophilaceae bacterium. Taxonomy (GTDB): domain Bacteria; phylum Cyanobacteriota; class Vampirovibrionia; order Gastranaerophilales; family Gastranaerophilaceae; genus SIG32. Next base: position 7,983 of record JBGUSD010000106.1, on the reverse strand, counting down.
ATCAAGAATAACTAAGAAAAAACCTATTTTGGCACTTAAGGCAGGACGTTCTGCAGCAGGTGCATCAGCTGCATCTTCACACACAGGATCACTTGCAGGTGCTGACAAAGCTGCAAACGCATTGCTTCAACAATCAGGTGTTATCAGAGAATATTCTTTGAAAAACTTGTTTGCAACAGCAAAAGTATTTGCTAATTGCCCTATTCCAAAGGGTGACAGAGTAGCTATCATCACAAACTCAGGCGGACCTGGTATTATGGCAACTGACGCAGTTTGTGAATACGGTATGCAAATGGCTAAAATTTCAGATGCGACAAAAGATAAGTTGAGAAGCTTCTTACCGTCAGCAGCATCTGTTAAAAACCCTATCGATATGATTGCATCAGCTCCTATCGAACACTATAAGCAAACACTTGAAACAGTTATCGCTGATGAAAACGTTGATATGATTATGGTTATCTACTTACCATTCTTAGGCTTGAAAGATATTGATGTTGCAAAAGCCGTTATGGAAATTAAAGCACAATATCCTCACAAACCTGTTATCGGTGTGTTTATGACTAAGTCAGACTTCTTCAAGAGCCTGTCAGATATGGATGTTAACATGCCATTCTTTATGTACGCTGAAGAAGCTGCAGACGGATTTAACAGACTTAACCAACAAAGATTATGGATGGAACAACCTGAAGGAAAAATTCCTTGCTATGATGTAGACAGAGAAAAAGTTGAATCTATAATTAAGAAAGCACTTGTTGAAGGCAGAGATCAGTTGACAACTCTTGAATCAATTGACGTTTTACAAGCATACGGTATCAGAGCTTGCAAATACGGTTTAGCTACTAACGAAGAAGAAGTTGCATCTTTAGGTAACTCTATCGGATATCCGGTTGTTATGAAGATGACTTCAAAAACAACTTCTCACAAAACAGATGTTGGCGGTGTAAGAGTTAACATTCAATCCGAAGAACAACTTCGTGCTGAATACAAAGACTTAATCGCAAAACTTACTGAAAAAGGCTTAATCGAAGGTTTAGAGGGCGTAATCATTCAAGAAATGGTAAAAGGCAACAGAGAAATGGTTTGCGGTATTGCAACAGACCCTCAATACGGCCCAATGATGATGTTCGGTTTAGGCGGTGTGTTCGTTGAAGCATTAAAAGATGTAACCTTCAGAATCGCACCTTTGACAGACATTGATGCAAGTCAGATGGTTAAATCCGTAAAAGCATACAAACTTTTACAGGGTGCAAGAGGTACAACACCTGCTCAAATGAGCCAAATTGAAGAAACATTGTTGAGATTATCTCAATTAGTTAACGATTACAAATTCATCGACGAACTTGATATCAACCCATTGTTGATTTCAGAAAAGACAGGTGAAGGTATAGCAGTTGACGGACGTATCAAGGTAAGAATGCAAGAAGCTGTTGACGCATTAAAATGCCAATGCGGATGCGGCGAACTTGAATGCTCTTGCACAAATTGTTCTTGTCACTAATTTGGCAAACTGATTTAAAAGACCTGACATATAGTCAGGTCTTTTTATTGAAAAATATTCAAAAACAGTTTATAATAATAGACAGGATAATATGGTAGATAAAAGCCATATGACTGCACTTGGGAGAAAACATGCTAAAAATAGAAAACTCAATGAATATGCCAAAAAGCGGAAAAGAAACAACAAACAATAGAACAAAAACAGACTACACAAATTCTGTTATGGCAGAAGCAAAAAGTAAAATAAAACCATATGATGAAATAATCGCCGGAACAACAAGTTCAGACAGAATAGAAATTTTTGGGATAACACATTACAGATACCAAGATTGCAACCCTGAAAATTTGGTAACTATCAATGGCATGAAAGTCAGAAAAGATTGCGCAGAGGCTTTCAAGAAAATGCAAACCGCCGCGAGAAAAGACGGTGCGCATATTTCAGTCGTGTCAGGATACAGATCTTCAACATATCAAGTGAGAGTTTTTAAGAAAAAATTTAAAGACGTAAACGGAAACCCAACATATCCAACTGATGCGCAAATGAAATCCAGACTAAAATATTCAGCTCCGTCAGGATTTTCCGAACATCATACAGGACTTGCGGTTGATATAAATGAAACAGAAACGAGATTTAAGAATACAAAAGAATATAAATGGTTAATAGAACATGCCGGTGAATACGGTTTTGAGATTTCATTCCCTCAGGACAATGCTCAGGGATTAGGGTTTGAACCGTGGCACTGGAGATATGTAGGCGAAAACGGAGAAAACAAAGCAATATTTAACCAAGCTCGCAAAAACGACCCACGCTTTGCAGAAGAATACAATAAATAAATTTATGCTATAATTAACCTATGAATTACATATTTTATTTTTTAATTGTAATATCAATAGTTATCGGGGCAATAAACGGAAAGTTGCAAGACGTTGTTAACGCTATTCTATCCGGTGCAGAATTGTCTGTTAAGGTTGCTTTTTCGCTCATTGGAATAATGGCATTTTGGCTTGGCATGATGAAAATCGCTGAAAAATGCGGTCTTGTTGAATTTATCGCAAAAGTTATAAAACCTATTACAAAAAAACTATTCAACGAAATTCCGGAAAACAGTCCTGCGCTTGGCGATATTGCAATGAGCATCTCTGCAAACGCAATAGGACTGACAAATGCTGCAACACCTATTGGGCTTAAAGCTATGAAGGAACTACAAGAGCATAATACAGATAAAACCTCAGCTTCGAATGCTATGTGTATGTTTTTGGGGATGAATACCGCAGGATTTCAAATAATTCCGGCTACAGTAATTGCCGTTTTAATAGGCATCGGATACAAAAACCCAACAGAAATTATAGCACCTGCGCTTTTGGTTACGACTATAGCTTTTATTTCAGCAATTGTTATGGCGAAAATCTTCCAAAAATTGTGGAAATCGCAAACCTCACATGTTAAAAACGAGGAGGTTGAGCAATGATGCAAGCATTTTCTCTCTGGGCTTTGCCTGTAATAATATTATTAATCCTGACACTCGGACTAATTAAAAAAGTTCCGATATACGAAGCCTTCACAGAAGGTGCAAAAGACGGATTTAAGGTTTCTGTCAACATAATTCCTTATCTTGTGGCTATAATTGTTGCAATATCAATGTTTCGCGCAAGCGGAATTATTGAAATGATGGAAAGCACATTCTCAAACGTGCTTAACGCATTTCATATACCGGCAGACGTTCTTCCTATAATGATAGTACGGTCGCTTTCAGGTTCAGCGGCATTGGGAGTTTTCTCAGACATTGCAAACAATCTTGGGCCTGATGCTTATGCAACAAAACTTTCAGCCGTAATGGTGGGATCAAGCGAAACAACCTTTTACGTTCTTGCCGTTTATTTTGGTGCTGTCGGGATTTCAAAATTAAGGTATGCACTTGCTGTTGGAATATTAGCCGATATTATTGGAATTGTTGCAGCAGTTTTGGTCTGTAATTGGATGTTTCTTTAATATCCACCCAAGTTTGTGTGAATGGCTGCAGATCATTTGAGATAACTGTTTTAACCAAAACAGCATAATTGATATCAATAAAATTGATTTTATCAATACGCTCTACTACAAACTCTCTCGAGCCACAGTTGTCACAGAACCTTTCAAAAGGAACAACTTTTCCATTTTTGTAAATTGCTTTGTGCTTCACACCACAGCAAGCACACCTTACGATGAACCACTGGTTCTCAATCAACTCCCCACAATCCGGACAGTACCCAAAATCTCTGTCCGCAGGGACATGTTCGTGTTTACATTCTGTTTTAAAAAACTCCATCAAATTCATAACTTGTATTTAATGATGGAGTTTTAAAAGTCAATATTTTTCTTTGATTAATAACCAAAATCGCAAGTATCGTTAAAATTGTAGTCAGAATCAGTAGTGTCAACCTGATTTGGATCTACAACTCTTTCTGCTTTTTTAGTAATGTTGTGGAGTTTTAAAGCAAATTCATCACCGTCATCTGCAAAAGCAGCTTTTGCTCTGTCATAACGTCTTCCGTACGAGTTCAGCCATACACCATCAGGAAATTCTCCGATAAGTTCAACGTCTTCGTGGGTTTCAACAGGTTTCAAACCTTTTTGAATGTCTTTTACTTTATAATAGTAACCGCAGAAGTATACAGGCAATTCTTCGTCGTTTTTGTTTATATCTTGAGCAAATTTTCTCGCATAATCGAATATCATTTCTCTGAACTCTTGTTTTGCCTCATCGTTATACAAGTAATGTTTTGCCATTTTATTGTTAACTTCAATATTTTCAACAACCAACGCCGGTTTACCATCAATTTTAGCCAACAACAATCTTGACATTGCAAGAACTTTATTTTTATCCATTGTTCTGACTTCAAGTGTAGTTGTTGCTGTGTTTGTCATATAGATAGGGAAAGAATCGCCCTGATCCTTGTCTATACCGGTACAACAGGTTGTATAATTCCCATCAAATAAAGATTCCTGAGGGTTACGTCTCCAAGCTTCTACCTTGAAAGTTTTTGTTTTGTCAGGGTTTTGAATATGTTTGAATTGTTTTGTAATAGGAATAACCATAGGTTCAATCCATCTGTCATAATCAATACCTGCACGCTCAAAAGCTTCCCTGTTTTTAGCATTTATTTCGGCTACAGGGCCTTCTTTGTATAAGAATCTTCTGTATGCCTGAGGACTGCTTGTACCATGAACGATAATATCACGGAGCAGAGTTCCTTCAGTAGCCTTTAAAGGTAAAAGGTGAGCATAATTTATATCCCAAAAACGGTTTCTGTAATTACGTAAGTTAGGATCTTGAGCATATGCCTCACGAAAATCTTCCATATATTTATCCACTATTTCAGGATCAACACCAATGTGCTTAAGAGATTTGTCCATCAAATCCATCTTAATTCTTTGGAAATCAAGTTTAAAATTACCTTCTTTGTTATCTTTCTGCTCATATATAATATAATCATCAATATTCAAACCTTCATGGCCTGAATTTTTAATTAATCTGTTAGCAGCCAAAAGGTTCAAAACATATATCTTATCATCCAATGAGAAATTATATTTTTTAAGGTTGCCGCCTTTGTCGTCCTTGTACGTAATACCATTTACTTGGAATCTGCGCAAAAATTGCAAATCTTCTTGATTTAGCATTCTCAAACGAGGCATGTAAACAGATTCTATATATTTACCTCTATTATACATAAGCTCGTTACAAGTTGACTCATCAAATATCATATTCAAAACTAAAAGATTAGAAAAATTCTTTTTCATAAACGATTTAGCTTCATCATTTATTCCTTCGGCATCAAGCTCTTTTAGTTTATTCGCTCTTAAATCAGCATTAACCTTATTTAGATGATGGTTGAAAAATCTTGTAGCAAAATTGTATGAATCAGGGAAAGAATTATAATCGTACCTTGATTCTCTAATCAAAAGATCAGTTTTTAATATATCAACAATTCCCTTCATAGGAATATCATTAATATGATCAGACAAAACACTTGATCTGAAACCAAAGCCTTTTACAATGTGCTTCATATCTTTAAAGTTATGAATTTTTTCATTAAAATCTCTGAGGTCAGTATTTTCATCATCAACATAGTTTAATAAAGAAATAACACCGTTTCTCCATGAAGCCAATTCATTTGCCGGTGCACCAATTCTGGACAAATTAGCTGTGCCCAAGCTCATAATATCATATAAAAATCTTTCGTTTCTTGGGGTAACAGCATCAGCAATTGCCTTGATAGATTTATCACCGAATTTGCTGCTAAGACCCGCTTCTTTCAAGTTATCTTTAATTTCGGCTTCTATAAAAAGTCTGTTTTCAGCAAGTTTTTTGCCGGAAAAACTGACTACATCCGCATTTAACGTTTTATTATATTTTGGACTAAAATTAGGTACTGACTGATAAGAATTGTTTTGCCTCTTTATTCCTTGAGATTGTTTTATACTACCAAAATTTAATAAATTGACTGATAACATAAATTATCCTTTTATTTCACACTACACTGCACATATAAAGTAAGTAAAGGGAAAAAATTGCCATGAAATTAAATTTTTGCTATACAAAAATTAATATTTTACAAAACAATTATAATACAAAATTAAACATTTGTACCTATAATATCACACATAACAAGGAATTCAATATTTAAAAAATAAACGTAAACAAGTCTTTTAGTTCGACATCCAAAGCATCTGCAAGAAGTTTCATTGTTTTTATGGTAACATTCGCCTCACCACGTTCAATTTGCCCTATATAGTTAAAATTCATGTCAACAAGCTCTGCAAGCTTCATCTGCGAAAGCTTTCTGGATTTTCTTGCATATGCAAGCCTGGCACCAAACTTTTTTTCAACATCCTTATTTAAATTATTCATGCTAACAGTATATACAAGTTATTAGCCTATTTCTAACTACTATTAACTATTTTTTAATAGTTATTAGCTGTTAACTTATGTAACAATTTATTCCAAAGATATTAATTTACATTCCCTAAAATTTTTATAATACATGTGTGCTAACACGAGAGTACAAATTAAAAAAGGAGGATATTATTATGACAGAACCAAAAATCAAACCGGGAATGCCTTTCATGGACATGAAAAGCGCAGTCAAAGCAATGCAAGACAAAGCCACACAAATAGGTGGGAGCGTATCTAAGGACGGAGGATCTATTGTATTAAAGAATAAACATGGTAAAATAATAGCTAATGTATTTACCTATGATGTAGAAAATACTCGAACCCATAAACGTGATACAACTTATCGCTACAACGACTGGGAAGGCAGAGAATATTCCGGTAAAAATACAGGCGGAAAGTTTACAGAAATATTTTCCGGTGACGGTATTTATATCGCACATGACAAAAACGGTGACGGTAAAGTATCCGAAAATGAAATCGATTTAAATATGTAAAATTATGCACAGTGAGGAGTTCGTTAATTTATAAATTAACGAACTCCTATCACTACACCTTAATATCTGTCGTTATTATGACTTATATCTTCAAGATGATCATTGATAGACATAACCAAATAAATCAAAAAATAAACAAATACAAAACTTACAAGCCCTGCCCATAAAAAGGTCATACTTGCAATAAAGCCTTGGTTAATCATTACATTAATTGTAGAAATAATTAAACCAATAATAGTAATAATAGCAGCAATATTAATAACAAAACCACCATATTTTACAACAAAATTTTTCATAAAAATATCCTTATATTTAAGTAAACAAGAATATTTTTAAATATAAGAACTAAAAATACAATTAGATAGTGAGACAATATCTACCTGTTTTTATACAAAATTTAAAAGCACAAAGTACTAACTGGCATCGGTGCTATAGCTCTTGCCGAGGGACAAGGCTTAGAGATATAGTATGCCGAAATGAACTACAAAATCTTACAAGTTTACTTATTTAGATTTTGTGTGAATAAGGCTGTTATCAAAAGTTTGTTTAAACTTTTATAACACTATGTCTCATCTGTATATGAAAAACAGGATTAGACTTTTGTCTTAATCCTGTTTTTCTAAAATAGATGCTGGCATCGGGTTATCTTCCCAGGCGGTGGCCCGCCAAGTATTTTCACTGAAATGAGTCTTTACGACCGTGTTCGGGATGGGAACGGGTGGTTTCCTCACTCTTGGACACCAGCGAACTTGTTAAATTGTGCCAAGCACGCTGAAAGTTGCATAATGATTATAAGGCAACGCAATCCTCAATATTTGCTAACGTAGTGTTCCCTGCTCGCCACACTCACGTGTGTCGACACCGGAACACCGGCTTCGCTTTTTAGGAAAAGCCCTCGTCCGATTAGTATCAGTCGACTGAAAATGTTGCCATTCTTACATCTCTGACCTATCAACCAAGTAATCTGCTTGGGGACTTACTAGCTTATGCTATGAGAGATCTCATCTTACGGTGGGCTTCGTACTTATATGCTTTCAGCACTTATCCGCTTGGAACAC
>JBGUSD010000105.1:0-1177 GCA_045132355.1 Candidatus Gastranaerophilaceae bacterium | reverse complement strand
CAAGGCTGCCCTCCGCATCAACCTGTAAAGCACCAAGCACGGTAACGTCAATATGTCCGCCGCGCATTAGAGTAAATGCCATCTGAGAATCGTAAAAGCACGCACCTTCACGAATTCCTACACAGCCGCCGCCTGCGTTTATTATTCTGTTATCAGGAATTTCGGCATCTTTTCCGACACCTAACAAACCGTTTTCAGACTGAAACATTACATCAATATCAGACGGAATGTATTTTGTAACCTCTGTCGGCAAGCCTATACCAAGAGTAACCACATCCCCGTCTTTGAATTCTTTTGCGGCACGTCTTGCAATTATCTCTCTGACTTTTTCTTTTGTTAATTCGCGTTCACAAACAGCACTAGTCATCTGCACCTCTTTCCACAACATAGTCAACAAACAGTCCCGGTACGGCAACTTCGTTCGGATCAAGCTGATCAACCACTTCATCCACCTGCACAATTACCGTATCTGCAGCTGTTGCCATCATTGTATTGTTATTTCTTGTTGTGCCATAGTATGCAACGTTTCCGTATCTATCTGCTTTTGTACCGTATATTATAGCAAAATCGGCATCAATAGGCCTTTCAAAGATGAATTTTTTACCATCAATAACCATTGTTTCATTTTTATCTTCAATCAGCGTCCCAACACCTGTCGGAGTTAAAATCCCGCCAAGCCCTGCGCCTTTTGCCCTGATTCTCTCAATCAAACTCCCCATAGGAATGAGATCTACTTCCAATTCTCCTTCCTGCATTTGTCTGCCGGTCTCGGGGTTTGTACCGATATGTGATACAATAACTTTTTTCACCTGTTTATTTGAAATAAGCTTGCCTCTGCCTTCGGTTGGGGTAGATGTATCATTACAAATCATTGTTAGTTCTTTTTTATTCTGTTTTACAAGTTCATCAATCAGTTCTTCCGGGGTTCCGCAATTTAAAAATCCTCCCACCATAACCGAAGAACCGTCAAAAACTTTGCTGATAGCTTCTTGCTTTGATATAAGTTTATTTACCATATATTTAAATCCTTGAGGATATACTAATACAAAAATTGTATTTTGTACACTATTTAACAATTCTGTTACATTTGTATTCTATATCCATACAACGGGGGGGTATTATGACTCCGCCACAACGTCAACTATAAGTTCGCCCCAGCTGTTAAAATGCCCGTTTG
>JBGUSD010000104.1:0-7751 GCA_045132355.1 Candidatus Gastranaerophilaceae bacterium | reverse complement strand
AGAACTTGTTTTGAAACGGCTCCTGCTTCATAAAGGTTTGTATATCTGTCCAAATCTGCTTTTGCCAAATTGATTGCTGTTTGTGCGGCTGTATGGTTGGCTTTTGCATTTTCTTGATTTAGTTTAATCTTTTCATATGCGGCTGTTGTTTGGTCAACTTTTATTTTGTAATCCGTATCATCAATTCTTGCAACAGGGTCGCCTTCTTCAACCCTTTGGTTATCTTTGATTAGAACCTCAACAATTTGACCGCTTACTTTTGGTGCGACAGAAACAGTGGTTGTTTCTACATAAGCATCATCTGTTGATTGGAAATGTATTGCATCAATTATAAAATATGCAACCAAACCAAGCGCTATTATTGCCATAACGATGATAGTCGGTTTTTTAATTTTATTTTTTTCTTTTTTTTCAACCTCTTGTTGTTCTTGTGTTTCTTGTATTTGTTGTTCTTCCATTTTTACCTCTATATTTTTAATTCTATTAATTTCTCTAAACTTGCTCTGAACTTTTGGATATTGCTCCTTAAGATATCAATTTCGCTTTCGGAAATAATCTGGCTTGTATTTTCGAGTTGTTTTCTGACAATATCGGTTACTTTTTTAAGTTCTTTTGTACCGTTTTCGGTAACAGATAATTTTCTGACTAATCGGTTATTTTTTGTATCGGCAGAACGGGTTATAAAGCCCTTTTCTTCAAGCGTACTGACTAGTCTACCTGTATTTGCACGGTCTTTTAATATCAACTTTGCAAGATCTCTTTGGCATATTCCGGTATTACAAGCAATTACATCGAGTGTAACATATTCATCCGGTATTATGCCCATACCTATTTTTGCAAAAAACTGACCGGCCATCATTCTCATAACCTTGGCTGTCAGTTCAAACTCGTAGTATATGCTTTCTGTATAGTGTTTCAACTTTCTCATAATTTTGTATCTGTGTTGTAAAAAAAATGTGTTGCATTTACAACAATATTATGCTAACATACTGTTATAAAAAATGCAAGAATTAATTTTTAAAGAGGATAAATAAATTGAAAAAGATATTAGCAGCAACAATTTTGACAAGTTTTATGATGTTGAATGTAACCCCGGTATTGGCGGTAGAAGATCTTCAAAGATCCGGTGCAACCCCAAAACAATTCAAGAGTTACGCAAAGAAAAACAAGAAAAATAATGATACCTATAAGTATGAATATGTAAACATGGCATTTTGGGCCGGTTTTAATGACGAAAAGTTAAACGGATATATCACAAAAGCAATTCAAAACAACTATGATTTAAAGATGGCAACTTTGGCCGTTGAAGAATATTATCAACAGACAAGAGCGCAATTTGCAAATGAACTTCCGTCTATAAATGCAGGTTTTGCGCCGAACCTGGTTAAGATGCCCGGTGCTACCAAAACCTCCGGAATGTTCGCAGTTCCTGCAATGGCACAGTATGAAATAGACTTATTTTTGAAAAACAGAGATAAAACAAAATCTGTTAAAAAGTTGTGGGAAGGTTCAAAACTTGACGAAAGAAGTGCATACATTGCAGTTGCTTCTGCTGTTGGTGCCGCATATTTGAATCTTTTAAAACTCGATAAAATTATTGAATTGCAGGAGGAAATTGTTGTTGACAGAAAACAAATATATGAATTGATGTCGCTGAGTAACAAAGAAGGTTTGACATCAACATCCGATGTTGTTAAAGCAAACAAGGCGTATGTTAACGGTAATACAGACCTGATTGAACTTAAAAAACAAAGAGAACATTTGCTGCATCAATTCTGTGTTTTGATAGGTGAAAGCCCTGAAAATGCTGATGAAATTACAAGGAACTCTCTTGATGATTTTAATTATTCGGGAGTTATTCCGTCAGAAATTGCATCAGAGGTCATTGTTCAGCGTCCTGACTATATGAAAGCGGAAAAAATGGTGGAAAAGGCAGGAATTGATGTAAGAGTGGCGAGAAAAGAGTTTTTGCCGTCAATTAACCTGACGGGTCTTGCTCTGTTTAATTCTTCTGAATTTGGAAGCATATTCTCTACAAAAGGAATGTTGGCTGCTCTGGGCGGTTCTATTATGTATCCGTTTTTCACAGGTGGTGCAAGATTTGCTAACTTAAAAATCAGAAAAGCGCAATATGAAAGAGTTTTGCAAAACTATTACAAAACAAACCTGACGGCTATTCAGGAGGTTAACGATTCTCTTGTTAGTATAAGGATGGACAAAGAAAAAATGAGTGAAACTCAAAAACAGGTTGATCTTGAAGAAACTGATTTTGGGTTTAGCCAAGACAAATATGATCAGGGAGTAATTTCAAAGCTTGATCTTATTCAGGTGAAAGAAAATCTTCTTGTTACAAATAAACTGCTTGCTACAAATAAAGTCGAATGTCTTATCGATTATATAGGTCTTTATAAAGCAGTTGGAAGCAAAATTTAACCATAACCTCCATAAAACTAATATTGCCGGTAAAATACCGGCTTTATTTTTATATAGCGGCGTATAGACTGCGTTCTAAAATTCTTATGGTTAAAAATTCGTCAGAATTTTTAAAATATATCTTATTGAATTGTCCTAGCTCAAGTTTATTTAATACTTTATGACAGAATAAAATGTTCTGATTTTGAAAGGCATTCGTAATAATATAATTTTTCAGGTAAAAATCATATTTTATTGTAAGCAGAAATTCATAAGGAAGATCCAGCTGCAGGTCACATCTTTCCATTGAGCCGATACTTACTGTAAATTTATCCGCCCAAAACATTTCTTTATTTTTTGAAGTAATCATTATATCCATAATTCAGATTATAAAAACATTTTTAAAAGTAATTATATTCCCCTGTACGGCAATATTGATATATGGTATAATTTGTTTATGCTCGAAAGATATGAAAACTTTTTAAAAGAATTAGACAAGCAATTAGAAGAATATTTTAAGGATCAAAAAGATTATATATGCTGTAAAAAAGGTTGTTCTTTATGTTGTGAGTTTGGTGATTACCCGTTTTCAAGACTTGAGATGGAATATTTGATGCAAGGGTTTATAACTCTGCCAAACGACATTCGTCAAATAATCAAAAAAAATATTGAAGATATAAAAATTTCAGGTTTAAAAGAGTACAAATGCCCCTTCTTAATTGATAATTTATGTGTGCTTTATGAAAGGCGCGGTCTTGTATGCCGGACACATGGTCTTGCTTATCTTTATAACGGTATAATCAAGCTTCCGCACTGTGCAAAAGAAAATCTTAACTATTCAAAAGAATTCAATAAGGAAACAGGTGAAATATTAATCCATAACCCGATTGAAAAAAGTCTTAGAATTGACGATATTTTTAATAGTAAAATGGCAGAAAAATATGACTTAGAATGTGGTGAAATCCGTAAAATGATTGATTGGTTATAGATTTAAAGGTAAAACTTTTTATATTAATTTTGAGAATTATTCTTAAAATTTGTAAATCTTTTTTATATAAATACTAGAAAAAGAATTTTAACAGAGTTATACTACAAATGTAGTATCTGAGTGTTGAGGTTCTTATTTGTCTAAGGAAAGTTTATGAGATATGCGAATATCTTAATTTGCCATCTAAATGAGTGATTACAAAACAAGTGTATGATGGTACATTAAGGAATGTAAAAATGTAGGCATTCTTTGTCAAAAAAATGCTATTATAGGTGTTAAAACAACGGGTGTAATTTTGGAAAAAAGTAAAACGGAAAACAAACAACCAAAAGTGAAGAAATCGCTCAGTTCAAATCCGATAGATACACGAGCGACGGATTCAAACACAAAAGCGACAGTTGAGACTGCCGCCCAAACTGTTGCTGAAAAATTTACAAACCCGCTTGTAGAAAAGACAAATAGTATAGTTGCAAAGATAAATAATTTTAATTCATTTAGGACAAACAGCAGAATGTACCCTATGACAAGTCCTATTGCTACAACAAATAAAAATGTTGATTATGCTGATTTATTACAGGACTTGAATAATGATTTCAGAAAATTCACAACAATACATGATTTATTTGTTGCTATCAATAAAACATTTACAGAGAAAATGGATAGCAACTTCACGGCATTTGGGTTGTTTCATGAAAAATCAAAATGTATAAACATGAAATTATATTCTAAAAGGGGTGAGGTGTACTCTTCAAAAATATTTATGTCAGATGAAACAAACCCCGTAATAGAATCTTTCCAAAAGGTTACACCTATATCAAAAGGAGATATAAACTTTTTAAATCTTCCATATATGCAAAATTCACCGGCATATATTATGCCTATGGTATCTGTTAACAAATGTATTGGTGTAATGATATTGGGCAAAGAGAGTTTGAATTTGAATCTTGATCTGATGGAATTCTTCTCAAATTATCTTGCAATGTATATGCACAATGCAGAGTTGATGGAGAGAACGAATAAGTTTGCAAATACGGACACATTAACATCTTTGTATAATCACAGAGGTTTTCAAGAGGTTCTTTCTGCAGAAATTCAAAAAGCAGAAGAAAACAAAACTTCGCTTTCTGTTGTGATGCTTGATGTAAACAATATTTCTAAAATTAACAGAGAGCTTGGACACGCAAAGGGCGATGAAGTTATTAAGCTTTTAGCTGAAAAAGTTAAGCAGAACATCAGACCATCAGACAGTGCCGGCAGGTATGGCGGAGATGAAATCGCTATTATAATGCCGAATACCAATACGGCAGAAGCAAAATATTTGGCTGAATATATTACATATTGCTTGTCTTGTTGTTTTGTTGATGATGTGGGGCCCGTTAAGGTTTCAGTTGGTATTTCAACTTATCCTGAATGTTCAAGAGATCAGGAAAAAATGCTTATATTGGCAGAACAAGCTATGTACATCTCTCAGGCAAGAGGGTACAAGGAAGGGATGTCTGCTATTGTAAGCTCAAGTGATTACAACTTCTGGGATGATGTTGCCTTGAATTCATTTGCTGAAATTCTGGCAAAACGTCATGCTCAAGTTGGTATTAATTTTGAAGAAGAATTGGTTCACAAGTTTAATAATGAGCAAATTATTTCACAAAATCACCTTATGGAAATGGCAACATCTTTGGCAGGTGCTATAGATGCTAAAGATCCTTATACGAAAGACCACTCTACATCTGTTTCAAGGTATTCAGAGGCTCTTGCAAGAGCAATAAATCTTCCAGAAGACGAGGTTGAGCATATCAAACTTGGCGCACTTCTTCACGATGTTGGAAAGATTGGCATTCCTGAAAGCGTTCTGAAAAAACCGGGCAAGTTGTCCGATGAAGAATGGGAAATCATGAAGCAGCATCCGACAATAGGTGCGGAAAAAGTGCTTGCGCCAAATGATGCATTGAGAGATTTAATTCCTATTGTAAAATACCACCATGAAAGAATTGACGGAAAAGGTTATCCTGAAAATCTTAAGGGTGATGATATTCCGTTGGAGGCAAGAATTGTTTCTGTTGCGGATGCATATCATGCTTTGATTAGTGACAGGCCGTATCGTAAAGGTATGACTGTTGAAAAGGCTTGCTCTATCTTAAAAGAAGGTGCAGGCACTCAATGGGATGCATATTTGGTCAGAAGCTTTATTGCAATAGCCCCTTCAATATCTACGAGTGTGTAACTTGATAGGTTCTAAAGTGCTCTTATAATACTTTTGATGTTTTCGTCAGTAACTTTTAAGAGCGCAACGGTTTTTGCCGTATCATCAAGGTTGTTTAGTGCTTTCAAAACTTCTGCGGTCTTTAAGATTACTGTCTGATTGTTGCACTTTAAAAGCTCTCTTATAGTGCTTAGATCAGTAGCAAAGTCAAGTGCTGTCAAGACAAACGGACTATTATCATTAAGTTCGTTGTTAATTTTTGACATTAACACCTTTTTATCAACACCGAACAAGAGTTTTTTGATGTCAAAAACTTCATTTTTTGTATTTTTGTCTTCGTCAAATAAATATTCATCATTTTCGGTAAGAGTTTCAAACTTTTCTCTTGCGTTTAATAGTACTGTTGCAATTCTGCTGTTTTCGGCATTACCTGTCAAATATTCAAATACGTCATAAAGCTCAAAATCAAACACCTGTGATATTGGAAGAATTTCACCAAGACCGTTTACGATATTGTTTATAACCAGAAGCCCGTTATCAAGATTATCGTTTAAAATATCAAATATATTAGACAGGTACGGAATTTCACCCGCAATATTTTCAGCCATAGAAGAAGTTTTCATAGCTTCAATAATAGGTAGAACAGCATCTTTTTTGCCATAGTTTACAAGGAATTTTACCCCTTGCAATTTTTCAAACTCATCCTCTGATGATAATTTTTGAAGGGCTTCATTGTATGAACTTTCATCTCCCATTGCCGCAAGTGTAGAGGCACAGTTTGCGCATAAATAATCATTTTCGCTGTTCAAATTCTTCTTTAAAAATTCAATAGCAAGCGGATCTTGAACATGTGTAAAAAACTTAGCGGCGTATGTTTTTTCATCTTCCGTTCCCTTTTCAAGTTTTTCAAGAATAATATCGGTTAAATCTTCATCTGCATATTTTACAAGTGTTGATACTATAAAATCCTCATAAGAAGGGGAATAATAGCTCATAAATTTCAATACAGACTGCCAATTTTGACCGTTTGTAGCGTTTTCAAGCCGTTGAGATACGTTTTGTTTTATAAAATCAAACAGGAAACTGTCTTTTTCAACCAATTCGGCAAAAACTCTTTCGTCAGCATTGTTCATAATATAACTTGCCGCATATTCAAAATCCTTTGGATTTTTGCCGGTTAATTTTTTGAACATAAAACTCCTTGTGTTTGGTTAAAACAAATGCGGTAAAAGTATTTTGTACTAATCCAGATAGAATACGGTAATAACTTTGTGCCCTTCTTCAGCATATTGAACCGCATTGTGAAGAGTTTTACTTGTATGAGATAAGAAGCAAATCAATTGGTTGCAGTCATCAATAATTTCTCTGTTGCAAACACGAGACGCATCTGCAAGTGTCATCATTGCTCTGTCTGAATGTTCAACGATGTTTGGAACACCGATTAATTGATCTTGAACGTCAGAAGGTTGCTGACCGATTGTTTGCGGAAGAATAACTTTTAATTTGTCAGGATTAGCCTTCATTGCGCCACGAATAGCTGCAGCGTTTGTACCTGAAGAACCACCTGAGGTTACGATTGTATTGCCTTGCATAACAAGCGCAGTTGCAAGAGTTTCAATCATTTGTTGATGCGTAATAGGAAGGTTACGACTGCCGATAATTGCAATTCTTTTTGCAGATTGTTTTATTGTTGCAAGTTCCATCGCCAATTCGTCAACGGTATCAGGAGAGTTCGATTTGACAGTGTCCATTTCGTCATCAATTGGTACAACTATTGAACTTTGTTTTTCTTTTTCTTCGTCACCTGAACTCATTAAAATTTCTACCATTTTCCCTACCTTTTTGCATTTAATGTTTTTTTCGCTTATGATGTATTATAGCATGAAAATCAGATTTTGGGAATAGGGTATTGGAAGATATATTAGAGAATCTTAATAGAGAGCAGATTGATGCGGTAAAAACCGTACAGGGCCCGCTTTTGATTCTTGCAGGTGCCGGATCAGGTAAGACAAAAGTGCTTACAACCCGTATCGCATATTTAATCCAAAATAACTATGCTAGAGCGAGAGATATTCTGGCGGTAACATTTACAAACAAAGCCGCAAGAGAGATGAAAGAACGTCTGGGATTTATTCTTGGGGAAGAAACAGT
>JBGUSD010000103.1:0-17194 GCA_045132355.1 Candidatus Gastranaerophilaceae bacterium | reverse complement strand
GTAAACGAAAGAGATGTAGGCAGGGATGATGACAAGGACATAGCCAAACAAAAAATCCATGATGCGTGGGATAAATACCTGACATCTGTTGGGGCAGGCTATTATGATCCTGAACACGATTTGGAATATGGCTGGACAGCTTTTGGTAACGACGGCAGATATTTGGCCGGTTATGCTACATACACATACAACGGAGAAAATAAACCTATAAATTATGAAGGATCAACCAAAGAACAGCGTGAGTTGTACGACTATGCCGTTGCCATAACTTCAGAATACTATTGTCAAGATTCGTATAACAATACAACTATATTGAAAACCTCGACTGAAGTTGAGGCTGGGTACCTTCAATATCTGAAAAATATTTTTGACCAAATGGCAAAATTTGGTTTCTATACAGAAAAGAATGAAGCCGACACGATTAAAGGTCTAACCACTTATAAAGGCGGTGCAAAGAGTACTTCCTGGTTTGAACAACAATTGAAAGAAGGCAAATTGTTACTTAAAGCCTTCTCAACCGCTGATAGAGACTTCGTATCAGTTACACTGAGTGACGATGACGCTATACAAGAAGTAGAAGATGAACGTCAAATTGCGCTCGTAGAAGCAAAATATACTCAAGATATTGCAGCTCTTGAAAGAAAAGACAAAAAAATTGACCTTGAGCTGAAAAAACTCGACACAGAACACAACGCTCTGCAAACAGAATATGAAGCTGTAAAGAGTGTTATCGACAAAAACGTCGAAAAATCATTCAATATCTTTAGTTAATCAAAAAGTTTTATTTTCCTTTCCTTTTTTCCTACAATTTTACGCCACTTTTATCCAAAAAGTGGTTTTTCTTTGTGGCTGAGCCACGACATCATATTGTAACAACTTCTATCGAAACGCTTTTTATGATGCAATGTACAACTTAAAAAGTCATTTGTATTACCGCTTTTGACTATCAACGTTTAGGGTTGTGGCTGAGCCACTGCATTATACTGTCACAATATTTGTTAAAACGCTTTTATATAAATATTCCCCCTGATTGGGGAGAATACAAAGGGGTATTGATGTTTCATAACACTGACAAAATCTACCCCTGTTTCTATTTTACATTTCCCCCACCCCTTGAGGGCGGGGGTTAGGGGGCGGGGGCGAAATATTCAAACCTTTCCTATTATCAATTTTGTTGCAACAACATAACAAAAACAAAAAAGACCCCGAAAAATTCGAGGCCTTTTTGTTATATCTTAAAAGTTTATGCTTTGCTCGCTCCCGCTCTCTTGGTCGCTCGCGTTAGACGCATACGTATTTTGCAAAAGAGGGGCTTTTTCGACCCCTCATTGCAAAATCACTTTATGCTTTGCTCGCTCCCGCTTTCTCGATGATTTCTTTTTCAACGTTAGCAGGAACTTGTTCGTATTTTTGGAATTCCATTGAGAAAGTTCCACGGCCCTGAGTGTTAGATCTCAAGTCTGTTGCGTAACCGAACATATTTGCAAGAGGTACTGTAGCTCTTACAATTACGTTACCAGTGTTACCAACAGGTTCCTGACCTTCAACTCTGCCACGTCTTCTTGAAATATCACCAATGATTGTACCAGTAAATTCATCAGGAATTTCAATTTCAACTTTCATCATTGGTTCAAGAATACAAGGTCTTGATTTCTTACAACCATCCTTGATAGCCATAGAACCGGCAATCTTGAATGCCATTTCTGAAGAGTCGACTTCGTGGTATGATCCATCGTAAAGTTCAACTTTAACATCTATCATTGGATAGCCTGCCAAGATACCGCCTTCAAGAGCTTCTTCCATACCTTTTCTTGCTGGTTCAATATATTCTTTAGGAATAGCACCACCAACGATTTTGTTTTCGAATACGAAACCTTGGTTTTCTCCGGCAGGTGAAATTCTGATCTTAACGTGACCGTATTGACCTTTACCACCTGACTGACGAACAAATTTAGAATCTTGATCAGCTGAACCTAAGATAGTTTCACGGTATGCAACTTGTGGTTTACCAACGTTTGCGTCAACTTTGAATTCACGAAGTAAACGGTCAACGATAATATCCAAGTGAAGTTCGCCCATACCTGAAATAATTGTCTGACCTGTTTCTGTATCAGATTTAACTCTGAAGGACGGATCTTCTTCCGCCAACTTTTGAAGAGCAATGCCCATTTTATCTTGGTCTGCTTTTGTTTTTGGTTCGATAGCAACTGAAATAACCGGTTCAGGGAATTCCATTTTTTCTAATATGATAGGTGCTTTTTCGTCGCACAATGTATCACCTGTTGTTGTATCTTTCAAACCAACTGCTGCGCAGATATCACCTGCAAATACTTCAGATTCTTCAATACGTTGATCAGCATACATCTGAACTAGGCGGGCGATACGTTCTTTTTTGCCGTTTGTAGCGTTAAGAACATATGAACCTGCAGTTAATTTACCTGAATATACACGTAAGAAAGTTAAACGACCAACGAATGGGTCTGTCATAACTTTGAATGCCAAAGCTGAGAACGGTTCATCGTCTGAAGAGTGTCTTTCAACTTTTGTTCCGTCTTCAAGTTCACCTTCAATAGCTTTTACATCGATTGGAGAAGGCATATAATCAACAACTGCGTCTAATAACAACTGAACACCTTTGTTTTTGAATGCTGTACCGCAAGTTACAGGAACAATTAAGTTGTTGCATACTGCTTTTCTTAATGCTGCTTTAAGTTCTGCAACTGTTGGTTCTTCACCTTCTAAGAATTTCATCATCAAATCATCGTCTGTTTCAGAAATCTTTTCAATCATTTCTGCTCTGTATGCTTTTGCTTTTTCTAACATATCGGCAGGAATTTCTTCTGTTTTAATATCTGTACCTAAGTCGTTAGTGTAGATTTCAGCCTTCATTTCCATAAGGTCGATAAGACCTGTGAATTTGTCTTCTGCACCAATAGGTAATTGGATAGGAACAGCATTTCCGCCCAAACGAGTCTTGATCTGTTCAACAACTCTGTAGAAATCAGCACCTGTTCTGTCCATTTTGTTTACGAATACCATACGAGGAACTTCGTATCTGTTAGCTTGTCTCCAAACTGTTTCTGATTGTGATTGAACACCACCTACTGCACAGAATACAGCAACAACACCGTCCAATACACGAAGTGAACGTTCAACTTCAACTGTAAAGTCAACGTGACCAGGGGTGTCAATAATGTTTACTTGGTGGCCCTTCCATTCAGCAGTAACCGCAGCTGATTGGATTGTGATACCACGTTCTCTTTCTTGATCCATGAAGTCAGTTACGGCTGCACCGTCGTGAACTTCACCTATTTTGTGTGTTTTACCTGTGTAAAACAAAATACGTTCGGTAGTTGTAGTTTTGCCGGCATCAATGTGAGCCGCAATACCGAAGTTTCTGATTTTCTCTAATGGAGTCTTTCTAGGCATTTTTAATTTTCCTTTTTTATATATTGTACTATCTGCTATTATAATTTTAGCTACATAAAAATTATCCCATAAAAATAATTTTTATCAAGAAAAAGTGTATAATGTACGCAAATTGTTACACAAGATTACGCTAACCTTTATTGTCACTTTACAACATCATCTCATCTTTTTAACACAAAAACACCCCTTTGTTTAAAGGAGCGTTTTATTAATTTTAGGCAATTAAACTTGTTATTAAAAATCTTCTTCTTCATCGCCAAACTCAGCAAATAATTCTTTGGCTATTTCTGCTTGACGTTGTTTTTTATTTTGTTCAGATACTTGCGTTCCATTTTTCTTTGCCAAATATTTTTCCATTTCTTTAGCTATTTCTGATGTTCTTGAAAAACCTACACTATCTTTGATTCTTTTGCGTGCAGCAGCCGCGTCTTCTTTTGTGTCATATACAATAGTATATGTCACTTTTTCACCCGGTCTTGGACCGCATGTTTCACTCGCCCATTCACCTTTTAAACGTAATTCTTTTGTCGGAAAAGGTAATTCTTCCAAATAAAGTCCGGAGTAGGCATTCCCGGCTTTTTTATATGCTATAATCGGGCTATATATCGAAGTTGGAACAATAATATCAATAAATTTATCGTCTTTATGGTCTTCACCAACTTGTCTAACCTCTTGTAATCTGTCTTCCGGCAATCTTTCAAGCTCTTGCATCGCTTGTTTCTTTATTCTCATTGCCATTCCAAAATTTGGATTAAATCCGATTCTATTGACGTTCATGCTAAATCCTTTCTATTTATATTTGCACACATATTCAAAACTCCTAAAAATTAAATTTGTCAGAAAATTTTATTATTTTACATAAATTAATATTGCTAATATGTTGTTAAATAAGGGTTTTTGTTGTATTATTCAGTTATAGTATAAAGAGAGGAATTAAAATGCAAATATCACTAAATTGGTTGAATGAATTTGTTGATTTGTCTGATATAGATGAAAAACAAATAGCTCATGAGCTTACAATGAGCGGTTTGGAGGTTGAAGAACTTGAGGAAATTAGACCAAAATTTACCAATATACAAACAGTTAAGATAGAAAAAATAGACAATCACCCGAACTCAGACCACCTGCACCTTGTAACCGTTAACACAAAAGACGGAAACAAAACAGTCGTCTGCGGTGCGCAAAATATAAAAGAAGGCCAAATCGTTCCGTACGCAAGTGTCGGAAGTCAGGTCTTGGACAGAAAAACAGGTGAAATGTTTACCCTGACCCCCGCTGTTATCCGCGGTGTTGAATCACAAGGAATGCTATGTTCAGCCGATGAACTCGGAGTTTCTGAACGCGGTTATCAGGAAGAAGACGGCATATTGATTTTGAATAGAATTTTCCCTGACGTAAAAATCGGTGAAAATGTTCAAGACGTGCTTGGCTTTGACAAAGACTATGTATTAGACGTTGCCCCAACCGCAAACAGAGGAGATGAAATGTCTGTTCTGGGTGTTGCAAGAGAATTGAGTGCTATATTCAACAAACCACTAAATTTCAACAGAATTGAATGTACAAAAGACCTTTCAACAAAAGAATTTGAAGTAGAAATTAAAGATAGTGATGTCTGCAAATACTACTCTGTAGGTCTTTTGAAAGACATAGTAATAAAACCGTCTCCTGATTGGATGCAAAAAAGACTTAACGCATCAGGGATTCGTGCAATTAATAACGTTGTAGATATTACAAACTACGTTATGCTTGAATACGGAACTCCGCTCCATGCGTTTGATTTTGACAAACTTGACGGTTATTTATGCGTCAGACGTGCCGAAAACGGAGAAAAAATCGTTACTTTAGACAGTGTTGAAAGAACTCTGACAACGGACTCCGTTTTGATTGCGACAAAAGACAAGGGGGTATGTTTGGCAGGTGTATTCGGCGGTGAGAATTCCGAAATCGACGAAAATACAAAAAATATCGCACTTGAAGCTGCATATTTCACCCCTGTTTCAAACAGAAAATCTTCTCACAGCGTAGGTTACAGAAGTGACGCCTGCGCAAGATTTGAGCGTGGCATTGATATAGAAGCCGTAAAACCAGCCTTGATGCGTGCAATGCAACTTTTAACCGAATATGCAGATGCGAAAGTTACGGGTGTTGTCGAAACAGGTAAAAACGAGCTTGAACCTTTGGATATAACATTAAGATTTCCTCAGGTAAGAAGAATTTTAGGCTGTGCAATAGAGCCTGAAAGATGTATAACAATTCTTGAAAAACTTGGCTTTGAAAAACTCGGCGGAAACGAAACCGCTGCAAAATTCAGGGTTCCGTCATGGAGAATCAATGATGTTACACGCGAAATTGACCTGATTGAAGAAATTGCACGTATAAACGGTTTTGACCAAATAGCACCAACCCTTCCGAGCAAAACCGTAACTCCTGATATATCTCTTGAAGAACGTGTATTAAAAAGAACCAACGACCTTATGAGAGCTTCAGGCCTGAACGAAATTATAACAAGTTCACTAATCGGAAAATCATTACTTGACAAATATATGGTAACTTTTGACAGTGAAAAAGCTGTATATGTCGAAAATGCTGCGAGTGAAGAATACTCAATGCTCAGACAATCACTTGCGGCAAGTGTTTTGAACTGTATGAAAACCAACTTCGATCAGGGACAAAAAACTTTCTGGGGTTATGAAATCGGAAAATCGTACACAGTTGTTGCGCCTGCCGATGAAAAATCTTCTGGCGTAAAGGAAACAAAAACTCTTGCCGGCGTTTTGACAGGTGACATAGAAAATTCCAAATGGCAAAATACTGCAGAACTTGATTTTTATACCGCGAAAGGTATATTTGAACATTTGTTTGCAGAACTCGGCGTAGAGCGAAGAATAAAGCTTTCTCAAACGGATAAAATAGACTATATGCACCCCTATAGAACCGCTCAAGTGCTTTTACTTGGCAAAACACCTGAGCCTATCGGTTATTTCGGACAAATACATCCTCTTTTGAAAGATAAATTAAAGCTAAACCAAGATGCTTATATGTTTGAAATCAACATTGATGCATTAGTTTCTGCCGTCAAAGAAACTGTTCCGAGATTCAAACATCTGCCTCAATTCCCTGAGGTGAAAAGAGATTTGGCCTTCATTATAAGCGAAAATGTAACTTATGACGAAATCCAAAAGGTTATCAAAGGTGCCGTTCAACAAAATATATTCAAAGGCAGCGAAGTCTTCGACATCTATCAAGGCGAACATGTGGATGAAGGATACAAGAGTATGGCCTTCCGTATCAAAATTCAGGATGAAAACTCTACCTTGACAGACGAAATTATTGAAAAACAAATGCAAAGCGTTAGAGAAAAACTTCAGAAAACGTACGCAGATATTAGTTTCAGGGAGTAATCACCGCTCCCTCGCCCGGTAGTGAACGCAGTGACCGAACCAGGGGAGAGGGTAGAATTTTAAAACGAGGTAACGAGTTTTAGAAATTCGGGTGAGGAAAAATTAATAATTGGAGAAATTAAAATGAAAAAGTTTTTATTAACACTAACATTATTAATCGGTTTAATACTGCCGGCATACGCACAACAAAAAGTTATACCGGAAAGAACATGCCTGAAATTCACAAATACCCTTGGTTTGTATCAGGCATCACATCAGATAACATTATATAAACAACCAAACGAAAACTCTGATATTGTACACAGTATTAAATGGAACAGGAATGAAGTTTTCCCTGCCAGCGTAAAGTTTGAAGACCTGTTTGTTGTCTTTGTTCCGTCAAAATCTCTGGCACTGATGGCAGTAACAGATGATACGGATGATTGGGTAGAGGTTATTTATAACAACTCAACCGGCGACAGAGGCTGGATGAAAAAAGATGATCCGTACAAATTCCTGAGCTGGATAAATTTTTATAATATGTATGGCAAAAAATACGGACTATATATCCTCAAAGGGGCACCTGACAACATAAAAGACTTGAAAAGTGCAACAGAAGACACCGCACAAACGGTTGCGAGGGTGAATATTCCAACAAAAATAAATCTGAACATAATTCGCGGGAATTGGGCTCTTGTCAGCGTAATGGATATGGACAGAACTCCAAAAACAGGCTATATCAGATGGCGCGGCGATGACGGGATTAAGTATCTGTTCCCTGATATTAAGTAATCTTAAAATACCACTCGACAATTATTCATGTTTATTGTAGTATAGTGGGGCACTAGTAACACTATTAAAGGAGATATAAAACTATGCAAGTTATATTAAAAAAAGACGTTCAAAACCTAGGTGAAGCAGGTGACGTAATAAACGTTAAAGATGGCTATGCAAGAAACTTCTTGCTTCCTCAAGGATCTGCAGAAATCGCAACTGCAGGTGCTTTGGAAAATCGTGAAAAGAATTTGGCAAGAATTAAAGCTAAACAAGAAAAATTACACGCTGAAGCGTTGGCTAAGGCTGAAAAAATTGAAAAATTCGGCAAACTTGAACTTTCAGCAAAAGCCGGAGAATCTGGCAAATTGTTTGGTACTATCACTACTAAGAAATTGACTGAAGAACTTCAAGCTAAAGCCGGTATAGAAGTTGATAAGAAAACTGTTTCTTTGAATGCACCTATCAACAAGATTGGTGAATACAAAATGCTTATCAAATTAACTTCTAAAGTTAAATGTGAATTAGCAGTTGTTGTTACAGCTTCTGAAGTCGTTAAAGAATCTATTGAAGAAGAAGTTGCTGAAGAACAACCTGTTGAAGAATAGTTTTGAAAACAAAATAAGAAGAAGACTCTTGAAATACAGGAGTCTTCTTTTTTATTAAGAATTTGACTAAATTCGATATTAATGAGAAACTTGTAATATAAGAGAGAGGTAAAATGTCATTTAAACTCGCAATTACGGGTAAAAGCGGAAGCGGAAAAACTACTATAACAAAGGCTTTTTTGCACATAATAAAAAACATGTTTCCGGAAAAATCAATCCTTTTGTTTGACAATGACCTGACAAGTGAACTTGGTCACAGCTTTGGACTTGATATAAGAAACACTATATACGGTATAAGGAGCGGTAAACACGAATACAAAACAGGAATTCCCGAAGATATGACAAAACAGGAATTTATAGAATGGGCTATGGAGGATATTGTCGTATCGCTGGAAGAAAATGTTGATATAATCGTTTCATGGTTTGTTGGCTCAAAAGATTGTCGCTGCCCGATTACAGGTCAGATTAACGATGCGGTTCTAAAGCTCATTAACAGGTATGATATAGTCATCTTTGACTGTGAATTTGACCTGAAATACTTAAATCAACTTGTTGATACAGATATTGACACTACAATAATTGTTGCAAACCCAACAGAAGCCTCTGCACATCTTACAAAACGTATTGAAGAATTCAGTGCAAAATATGCGGCTGGCGGACAGCTTGGCGTTGTAATAAATAAAGTTGCAGACAAGAGTCTTGAAGAAGTCTTCGGGCTTTTGAAAAAATATGATTTGGACGTTTTGGGGGTAATCCCTTATGACAAAAATCTTGAAGAACATACCGTTGACAAGGAATCCAAAATAGTTCAGGAAGCAATAAAACAGTTTTATTTCAGACTTAATCTTCCACAAGTAAAGGCATAATAATGATTTTAGACGGCAAAAAACTAAAAGATAAAATATTAGAGGATTTAAAGACAAAAATTGACAAAATGTCTGTCAAACCAAGTTTGGCCGTAATTCTTGTCGGGAACAATCCGGCAAGCCAAATCTATGTAAATAACAAGAAAAAAACGGCTGAAAATCTTGGGATTAAATCCTGTGTCTATACATATCCCGAAAATATAACCGAAGATGAATTGCTGAAAAAGATAGAAGAATTAAACAAAGACAAAGGAATTGACGCTATTTTGGTACAACTCCCGTTGCCTGAACATATTTCTAAAGACAAAGTAATTAATGCGATAAATCCGGAAAAAGATGTTGACGGTATAACAGAATACAATGTCGGAAAACTCTTCTCCGGCAAAAAACCAATAGTCTATCCTTGTACACCAAAAGGAATTTTGTTACTTCTGGATGAATATGGTATAGAAATTGACGGAAAACACGCGGTTGTTATAGGACGTTCAAATCTTGTCGGCAAACCTGTTGCACAAATGCTCTTAAACAGAAATGCAACCGTCACATCTTGCCACAGCCACACAAAAGACCTTGAAAACATAATAAAAACTGCAGATATTGTTATCTCTGCAGTGGGTAAAAAAATTGTTAGGGGAAAAATGTTAAAGTTAGGTAGTGTAGTTGTAGATGTCGGGATTTTCAAGGATTCGACAGGTAGAACATGCGGAGATGTCGAATTTGATGAATGCTCCCAAATTGCATCATATATTTCGCCTGTACCCGGAGGTGTCGGCCCTATGACCATTACCTCTTTAATGCTCAATACCGTAGAATTAGCGCAACGGCATTGATTTATTGTACCGGATACTATCCGCCAATCAGGTTCAATGTACAACTTGACTTGATGTTGTTGTTTACCATTGTACCCATTGTGTTAATTTCATTGTCAAGCAAGTTGATTTGTGAATCTAATGCATCTTGTCTTGCTTCCAGAAATTCTTCTGTACGTTGAAGCTCAATGTAGTATGGATCGTTATCCAAATCTGCAGCTCCGTCCTCATCATTTTGATTTGCTTCATTTGCATAATCAGACATTTGTCTTGTAATTCTGTTTGCAGTACTCATAATTAATGTTTGTTCGTACTGTAATTGATTCCTTTGAAGAATAAATAAACTCTTCTGTGATGCTACCGCTAAAAATGACATATCAGCTCTCCTTATGTTTGTTCTCTCTCTTACAAATATAAAGTATTTTAATTTTGCCCAATTTCAGAGTTTGTTATTTTTGTTACATTTGTTAACATTGTATTCTCAAGTGGACATATAATAGCCATTTTGGGGCATATTATATTAGAATATATTTTTTATTTGACAAATCAAATATAATATTTTTAAATTATTATAGGGAGAACATTAATTGATGAAAAACAAATTTATAAAAGCTTTTACATTGTCAGAACTGCTAATTACAATAGGTGTTGTCGGAACTGTCGCAATTTTGACTATTCCTAATATTGTAAAAAACATATATACAACATCATATATGAAAAAAGTCGAAACAGCACACAAAACTATGGCTGAAGCCATTGAGAAAATGAAAGTTTCGGAAAGACTTGTAGATATTACAGAATCTACATTGTATAAAAACAAAAGAGATTTCTTTACAAACTATTTAAAGACCTCAAAAGTGTGCGGTACAACATCCGGCGAGTGTTTTGGAGCAGGTTACGGATTTAAAAACGGAAAAATTTATGATGTAACTTCATTATTTAATGCTACAAACAAATATTATGTTATTTTGCCAAATAAGGCATCTGTCGCAGTACTTTCAGGCGGAGCTATTCCTGAGGGTCAAATATTGTTTATGCTTGACGGTAACGGAAAAATGCAGCCAAACAAACTTGGTGAAGACACGATGCTATTCTTTGTTAAGAGTAATGGTGCAACAGGTCCGTTATTGGACGAATTTGATTATGATATAGAGGAAGAACCTGACATTCCGGTATCACCTGATGAAACAAACCAAAGTTGTAAAGATAATACAAACTATACTACAATTGTAAACGTAACACAACCAATAGACTGCAGAACAATCGGTTCTTCTTCAAATTCTGACTACAAATATTGTGGTGATGCCAATAATGGTGAGGCCAGCAGCAACCTTGAAAACGATTATTGGGCAGCCGGGAAAAAACAATGCGATAATATGGGTATGGTAATGCTACCTGCCGATGCAGCGTCGAAAATTGCAGGACTTTCCACGAAAAATTCAGAAGGTAAAGACGTTCCGGTCTTTACGTCTACATATTCACATATCGTTTTGGGCACAACAACCAGCTCAGATTCTGAACAGCACGACCCCAGACGAATTGCTGCTGTACAAACAGGCTATAGTGTATCAACAAATTGTCCTTATACAGAAAATAAAGAATGCACCCGTATTTTAATGCCGGACGGATCCGGTTATCTTATATCCCGAGTATACTTACGTCTCAAATCCGAACCTCTTGGTGCAGTTTGCGGATGCAAGTCTAAATACGGCGGTTAAACTGTATAAATATTCAAAAAAAAGAGCCTTTGAATAAAGGCTCTTTTTGTATCTGCATACATAATATACAATTATCTCTTTGAGAATTGGAAACGTTTTCTTGCACGTTTACGACCGTATTTTTTACGTTCTTTAACACGTGGGTCACGAGTTAATAGACCTTCAAGTCTTAATACATTTCTGTATTCTTCGTTGAATTTAACAAGTGCTCGTGAAATACCGTGTCTGATAGCACCGCATTGTGCAACAATTCCGCCGCCAACTGCTTTAACTCTTACATCAAATTTTTCTTGATTGTCAGTCAAAACAAGTGGTCTGTATACTAACATTTCAATAGCAGGTCTGTTTCCGATATAATCAGTCAATTTTTTACCGTTAACAAAAATTCTGCCTTTTCCTTTAACCAATTTAACTACCGCGATAGAAGTCTTTCTGCGGCCTGTTGCCATAAATTCTTTATCTGCCATTATTTAGACTCCTTTCCCAATACGATTGGTTTTTGTGCAGCGTGTGGATGTTCAGAACCATTGTAAACTTTCAATTTTGTAAATTGAGTGTCGCCCAATGTGTTGTGTTGAAGCATACCTTTAACTGCTTTTTCAATTAATAATCTTGCATCTTTTTCACGTAATTCTTTTACGCTTGCTGATTTCAATCCACCCGGATAACCTGTGTGGTGGTAGTAGATTTTATCAGTTTCTTTAGTACCTGAAACAACTACTTTTTCTGCATTGATAACGATTACAAAATCACCTGTATCAACATTTGGAGTGTATTCAGGTTTGTTTTTACCTCTTAAAATGTTGGCTACTCTAACAGCTAATCTGCCCAAAGTTTCACCTTCGGCGTCAATTAGATACCACTTTCTTTCAACTTCTAGAGGTTTTGCTGCATATGTTTTCATGCTTTATTTCTCCATTTATCAGAGGTCCAGATGTCAGGATGTCAAGAAGTCAGGCTATTTAATGTTTATTGGCTTGCCTTCTTGCCTTCCGGGCTTCTTGCCCTCTAGTATTCTACTTCTACTAGCGTCAATCCATACGGACTAACATTTTGTCCCGCCTTACGGCGATCTTTTGCTTCCAAAACATCTTTCATATGTTCCGGTTGCAAGTTATGCCCTTCTATTTCTAAAAGGGTTCCGACAATCGCTCGTACCATATTATAAAGAAATCTGTTTCCTACAATATTGATATGAACCTTGTCGCCGACACGCTCGGCTTTCGCCTCATATATAAAGCAAACTTTGCTTGGGTTTAGCGTTCCGGAACTTTTGAAACTTGAAAAATCGTGTTCACCTTTAATATAATCAAGTGCTTTTTGCATCCTTTTTATATCAATATCATACTTAATTCTCATCAAATCTCCGTCAAATGCATTTTTGCACTTTCTGTTTACAAAAACATATTCATAATGACGTTTCTTTGCCGATTTTTGAGCATGAAATTTTGAATCGACTTCTTTCAAATCCGTAACTGATATATCGTCAGGCAAAATTTCATTTATCTGATACAAGAACTTTGAAGCAACAATTATGTCTTTGGTATCAAAATGTATTACCTGACCAAGTGAATTGACACCCGCATCAGTTCTTCCGGAAAAGATTACTTTAATCGGTCGTTTATCTACGGCTTTTTTGCCGATTATCAAAGTACATAATGCCTTTTCAAGTTCTTTTTGTATTGTCGGTTTATCAGGCTGAAGTTGACTTCCGGCATAATTTTTACCGATATACTGAACCTTTAAGGCATATCTCATGGCATTATACCAATTGGATTAATGCCATTTCTGATGCATCACCACGTCTTGGTGGCAAATGATAAATTCTTGTATAGCCGCCGTTACGGTCTGAATATTTCTTACCGATAACTACAAACAATTTTCTCAAAACTGTTTCTGCAGCTAACTTTTTACCTTCTTGAGGTGCATCAAATGTTTCGCCTGATTTCAAGTCCATAAATTTACCTGTTTCTTTGTCAAAGATAAATTTAGCAGCTTGACGACGGCTGTTTAAATCACCTTTTTTAGCATATGTGATAATTTCTTCAGCATATGGTTTCAAAGCTTTTGCCCTTGCCAATGTTGTTTTGATTTCACCATGCATAAAAAGTTCTGTCGCCAAAGATCTCAACAAAGCATCTCTTTGATCCTTTGCTTTTGATAGCGTATTTTTCTTAGTTTGGTGTCTCATTTTTTTGTCCTTTATAATTTAATTATTTGTTACTTATTTTACTGAGGACCGGAGGAACAGAGGTCAAGAGGTCAGGCTATTTAATGTTTATTGGCTTGCCTTCTTGTCTTCCGAACTTCCTGCCTTCTAAATTAGCCTATTTCTTCTTCAAATTCAGGGCTTGGAGCTAACTCAAGACCAAAATGGTGTAATCTTTCGATTACTTCATCTGAAGATTTTTTACCGAAGTTTTTAATGTTCAACAAATCATGCTCTGATTTCTTCAACAATTCAGCCATTGAATTGATGCTTGCACGTTTCAAGCAGTTATATGCTCTAACAGACAATTCCAATTCTTCAATAGTCATTGTTGGAACATTTGTATCTTCTTTAGGTTCTTCTTCAATAATAGCTGCTGAGCTAATTGAAGGTTGACCGGTGATTGAAGATATTTGCATAAAGTGTTCAATCAACAAGTTTGATGCTTGGCTCAATGCTGTTTGAACATCGATTGAACCGTTTGACCATATTTCCAAAGTCAATTTATCAAAGTCAATTGAATCACCAACACGTGTGTTTTCTACTGTATAGCTTACACGTTTGATTGGCATATATGTTGCGTCAATAGGTAATACATCAATTGAAACGCCCTTTGAATCTCTTGGAACGTCATTTGCAACATAACCTTTGCCTGTTTCTACAATAACGTCTGCGTGGAAAGATCCACCATCTGCTACTGTACAAATTAACCAGTCAGGGTTAACAACTTTAACGCCTGCAGGTAATTGAATATCACTTGCCAAAACAGGGCCCGGACGGTCAACATCTATTCTCAAATGTTGAGCTTCTTTTGAGTCTGTCTTAACAACTAAGCCCTTGAGGTTTAACATTACATCGATAACATCTTCCAATACACCAGGAATCGCAGTGTATTCGTGTGTAATACCTTCAATTCTAGCTGATGTAACTGCTGTACCTTCAAGACTTGATAACAATACACGTCTTAAAGAATTACCAATTGTTGTACCAAAGCCTCTTTCCAACGGTTCAATAACAAACTTACCGTATTGTGAACCATCTGAACTTGTTGTTGTATTAACGCATTTAATTTTTAATTCCATTTTCGTTTTTCTCCTAGTTTTATAAATAACTATTTATTTTTGGAAGTTCGGAGGTCAGGAGGTCACGAGATCAGGCTATTTAATATTTATTGGCTTGTCTTCTTGCCTTCTGAGCTTCCGTTCATCTATTATTTAGAATAATACTCAATTACCAAGTGTTCTTTGATTTCCGGATCAAGTTCTTCTCTTTCAGGAATTCTATCGAAAGTGATTTTTTGAGCATCCTTATCAATTGTCATCCAAGCAGGTGCGCAAGCCATATCTATCATTTCAATAACGTTTTTCAAGTAGCTTGCACTTCTTGTTTTAACAGTAATTACATCACCTGCTTTAACCAAATATGACGGGATGTCTACTTTTTTACCGTTCACAAGAACATGACCGTGGTTAACGATTTGTCTTGATTGTTTACGTGTTATGCCGAAGCCTGCTCTAAACAAGATGTTATCTAATCTTGATTCAAGAAGTTGTAAAAGGATTGTACCTGTAACACCTTTTCTTCTTGCTGCTTCATTGTAATATTTTGCGAATTGTTTTTCAGACACTAAATATGTGAATCTGATTTTTTGTTTTTCAGCCAAGTGGATTGCATATTCAGAAGGTTTCTTTCTTACTGCACCATGTTGACCTGAAGCTGTTTGTCTCATAGAAGATGTTAATTTTCTGTTTGACAAATCAGTAACTTTCTTATTTCTAAACAATTTGTTAGAAGGTCCTGTATATCTTGCCATTTTCTTTTTCCTTTCATTTTTTTCGGGGCTTCTATGGTTTGATTTTTGGCTAAATCAAGCCCCCGATTTTCAGAAGTTCAGAGGTCAGGAGGTCAAGAGGTCAGGCTGTTTTATTTATCAGGCTTGCCTTCTTGCCTTCCGGGCTTCTTGCCCTCTGTTATACTCTACGTTTCTTAGGTGGTCTGCAACCGTTGTGAGGGATTGGAGTTACGTCTTTGATAAGAGTAATTTCCAAACCTGCAGCTTGAATCGCTCTGATTGCAGTTTCACGACCTGAACCAGGTCCTTTGATGTAAACTTCAACTTTTTTCATACCTTGGTCTATTGATTTTTTTGCAACAAGCTCTGCTGCGGATTGCGCTGCAAATGGAGTTCCCTTTCTTGCACCTTTGAATCCTGTAGCACCTGCTGTAGCCCAAGCAATAGCATTACCTTGAGTATCAGTAGAAGTTACAATAGTATTGTTGAAGGTTGATTGTATGTGAACAACACCCTGCAATACATTTTTCTTTTCTTTTTTCTTTGTTTTTACTGGTCTTGCCATTTTTTTATCCTTTTCTTTTTGTAAAATTTTTATTTTCTTTTGAGAGGAACAGAGGTCAAGATGTCAAGAGGTCAGGCTTTTTAATTTTAATTGGCTTGCCTTCTTGCCTTCTGAGCTTCCGTTCATCCGATTACACTGTCTTTTTCTTAGTGATAGCTAAGCCTTTTTTACCACGTCTTGTTCTTGCGTTTGTTTTCGTTCTTTGACCACGGCATGGTAAATTACGTTTGTGTCTCATACCTCTATATGATCCAATTTCCTGAAGACGTTTGATGTTCATTGATACTTCACGTCTCAAGTCACCTTCTATATGGTAGTTTGCTAATTCATTACGAAGAGCTTTAATGTCTTCTTCTGTTAAATCATCTGTTCTTAGATCAGGTGATATTTTTGTAGCTTCAAGAATCTTCTTTGCTCTTGTTGGTCCTATACCGTAGATATAGGTTAATGCTACTTCCATTCTTTTGTTACGAGGTAAATCTACCCCAGATAGTCTTGCCATTTTAATATTTCCTTTCTTGGCTTTTCGGAGGTTCGGAGGTCAGGAGGTCAAGAGGTCAGGCTATTTTATTTTTAGGCTTGCCTTCTTGCCTTCCGGGCTTCTTGCCCTCTGTACTGTTGTTAGATTTTTTTGGGTAAGAGGCTTAAATACTTCCTCTCCATTTGCTGTATATTTTACATCTTCGCAAATTCAAGATCTCGGAGGTCAAGAGGTCAGGCTATTTTATTTTTAGGCTTGCCTTCTTGCCTTCCGGGCTTCTTGCCCTCTGCTTAGCCCTGTCTTTGTTTGTGTTTAGGGTTTTCGCAAATTACGGCAATTCTGCCTTTTCTTTTGATACATTTGCATTTATCGCAAATTTTTTTTACTGATGATCTTACTTTCATTTTGTTTTCCTTTATATTAATTGTTTCGTGAGATATTTTCCAGAAATTTTGAGGTCAAGAAGTCTGGCTATTTTTTAGGCTTGCCTTCTTGCCTTCCGGGCTTCCTGCCCTCTATTTTAGTCTGAATGTAATTCTTCCTCTTGAAAGGTCATATGGTGT
>JBGUSD010000102.1:0-1696 GCA_045132355.1 Candidatus Gastranaerophilaceae bacterium | reverse complement strand
GTCTGAAATCAACATAAGGTCTCTTGTAATCTCCACTTGTAAATACCCCGTTTATATTGCTCTGAAAAACGTTTAAGAATCTAAATTTAGATTCATCATTACCCCAAAACATTGCTAAAGATGAAGCCGTAAGTAAGATAGCTAATACAGTCATTCCAACTTTCGGGCATCCTATAATTTGGACTTTCATCCCAAAAAGTGCAACAACTACAACCATCATTAGTATGAAATAGATACCTGAATAAGTTGAAATGTAATTTATTAAAAAAGGGATACCATCTTTTATATTTCCAGCGAACTTAACCGCATATCCGAATAAAAATCTTGTACCAAAAACATTCTGAACAAAATGGTCAATGCCAATAAAAAATAAAAAAGCAAAAACAAAGGCTCCAGCAAAGAACCTATATAACAATTTTTGATTACCTATACAAGAATAAATCATCAGAGGCAATAACAATATCAATGAATAATTTTTAAAGATATAAAATAAATTTTCTAAACCATTCCCTGTTGCAATGTCTTTATGAGATAATAATTGTGATAAAATAAATAAAGTTCCATATAGAATCATTGAGTAGATGATAATACTTTTATCACCGTAATTTCTTATATATTTTAATTTTAAAACTTGGTGTAACAAAAATAAAACAAGAACATTCAAGGCTATCAAAAAGGTAAAACGAAGATACTTGTCTTGTTCATTATAGTTAGCCAATTCCTCATCTGAAATATGAATAAAATCATCTGTCATTTTATGTACATTAAGTGCACCATTCATTGCACTGCTCTTCATATGTGCATACACGACAAAATCTTTAACAACAGTTTCATAACCTATTTCGTTAAATCCTTCTACGATTTTCTGAATATCTACTGATTTACCATTAACGGTGATATTTGAAATAGCAATATCAACAGGATTTGATTCACCAAAAATAAAATATAGAGAAGGGGCATACTGATAGGGTAATTCCAGTTGATAGTCATTCAAAAAATTTGATTTACGAATAGAGGTTTTAGTCAAAGTGTGCGTTTTATCAGTTAATCTTTCTTTCAACGCCACAACTAGCAGATCATCATAATTCAAGAAAGCCATTCTGAATTTAACTTTATTAACATACTCAATCTTTGGTAATACAAAATCTACCGTTATACTATAAAGAATTGAGGACAGAAAAAAAGCTGTAACAAAAAAAATTATAAATTTGCCAACTCTGTTCATCTATAACTCCTTTTTTTGATATTATAACCTAAGAGTCTTTGTTTATAAAATTTCATAATTGGTAATCTTAGGTTTTTATTTAAAATGTCAGACACGGTTCTTTATCTAATTCTTCTCTTTTTTCTTTTGATTTTTTCCGCCTTTTTCTCTGGAACAGAAACAGCCGTAATGTCAATTAACCGTTACAGATTAAGACATAGGGCTCAGAAAGGAGATAAGACATCTCAGAAGATCTTAGAAATGATTAAAAATCCCGAAAAATTTTTAGCACTGGTGTTAATCGGTAATAACCTGGTAAACATTGCCGCTTCATCCATTGCAACAATTCTATCAATTAAATATTTCGGTGATTATGCCATTGCTGTTGCGACCTTCGGATTAACCTTCATTGTACTTATTTTCTGTGAAATCACACCTAAAACCATTGCTGCTCTTAAACCGGAATTATTTGCAAACAAATCATCAGTCGTT
>JBGUSD010000101.1:0-1585 GCA_045132355.1 Candidatus Gastranaerophilaceae bacterium | reverse complement strand
GAGTTACAACTCCATCCTGAACTGCTTTAAAACCATTTTCAGAAACAGAAATATCCTTCATCTGGAAAGAAATAAGTCTTGATTGTTCTCCTTTTATATCAACACTCCAAATCCCCAAAAATACCGGCTTATCACCAGTATAAGCATAACCATATGCCGCAATTCTGTTTGGCTCATCAGTTAAAAAACCTAATGGATATATGTCCCATCGACAATCGTCAAGGTTTAAATTTTTGTTTTCTTTCCAATAGTAGACAATTGCATCTCGAAGCTCTACAAGATTGTATGAAGTTTTGGTGTCAAAATCATAAACAATAGCGTTAGTTTTCCAGATACCATCAGCACTGCTGCCAAGTTTCTCCTTTACAAGAATTTTCGTCCCGTCAACAGAAAAATCAATCGGGGTTAAACTTCTGAACGCAAACTCATTATCAATAGACTTTTCAGTTGAAACAATCGGCTCCGGAATCCGCTTAAGGTAATTTACGTTCAAAACTTTACCCAAAGAGGTTCCCCCCTCATCTAATGGTATAACAAATAAATCTGAAGCCGTAGAAGCACTATTTGGGTAATAATATACAACAGGATAAACCATCATCTTAAAATCAGGAGATGTTATACCTTGTCCGTTATATTGTCTCAGCTTATAGAAATTTTTTGATATACTCAGTTCGGGGCTCCCCGGAGGGTCGTTATACCGCACA
The DNA here is from genome assembly GCA_045132355.1 of Candidatus Gastranaerophilaceae bacterium. Lineage (GTDB taxonomy): Bacteria > Cyanobacteriota > Vampirovibrionia > Gastranaerophilales > Gastranaerophilaceae > SIG32. The sequence goes on along the minus strand of JBGUSD010000101.1, from coordinate 881 downwards.
AGCTTATACGTCGGCTTAGGAACATATTTCATATCAGCGTCATGAACACTTGGAGCCTTTTCCACCTCGGTTTTTTCTTTATACTCGGAAAGTGCCTCATATTCTTCCACCGTCATATATCCTGTAGGTTTGTAATTGAATTTTTTACGTTTGTACTGTTCTTTGGCTTCTTGTTTTTGAATTTTGTGTGCATACTGAGCCTCTTTTTGTCTTACATCTTTTCTTTTCACATCAAGAGAATACGCGGCAGATGCGAAAAATACACAGATAAGTATAGAGCATAGTAAAGCACATCTATTCACGAATTAAACCAAACCTTCTTTCATTGCAGTTGCAACCGCCTTTGAACGACTTTCAGCATACAATTTCTGCAAAATATTGTGTACATGGGTTTTTGTTGTAGAAATAGAAATAACCAATTTATCAGATATTTGAGGATTTGTGTATCCGTCAACAATCAGGGCTAAGACTTCCATTTCTCTTTCGGTCAAACCATACAAATTTTTACCCAATTTATAGTTAATTTCACCGCGTTTTTCCTCAGGTTGACCACCTTTTCTTATATTTGTCAAAACAACTTTTGCAATCGCAGGATCTAACCACCCGGCACCATCAGCAACTGCAAGAACAGCAGAAACCGTCTGCTCAGCGGACGCTCCTTTTGTTATATAACCGTCTGCGCCTGCCCTAAATGAGTCAAATATATCATCTTCATCTTCACGTGAAGTATACATTAAAACCTTAATCTCCGGATTTACAGACTTAATTTTTCTTGTAGCTTCAATACCGTCAATTGTAGGTAACCCTATATCCATAATGACCAAATCAGGATTTAGAGAAAGCGCTTTTTCAACACCTTCTTCCCCATCTGCCGACATATC
>JBGUSD010000100.1:0-4559 GCA_045132355.1 Candidatus Gastranaerophilaceae bacterium | reverse complement strand
AAAGTGATGAAAGTGCGGTTTGTCTGGAAGAAAAAGTAAAAACTCTTGACAGTTGGCTTGATGACGACGAAAAAGACGAAAAAAATTATAAGTTATTCAAAAATGCTTATAATAATAAGCTTGAAAAGGTTATTGCGCCTGTATTTTACAGATTACAAAAGTCGTATGAAGAAAAACTGTTCAGAACAAAAATAGAGCAGTATACTGACGAATTGCAAAGTGTATTCAGGTTATCGCATCCCTCTCAGGAGAGCAGACTAAAGATTACATATCCGGGGTTTGCAAAAATTGGAATCTATATTGTACATGAAGGCCTTGATAGTCCTGACAATAGAGAAATGGAATTGAATTTAAATGAAGTTACCCCAAAATCTTTGTCAAAGATTGTGGAAGACTTTATAAAAGAGTTTAAAAATACTATAAAGGAGAAATAATGCTAAATATTGAAGACAGTGTCGTTGTGGTTATAGATTTACAAGAAAAATTGGTCAAAGCTGTCGGTAAATATTCTCCTGTTGATGCGGCATGTAAAGTGCTAAAAACTGCATCTATTCTTAATATTCCGATAATTATTACGGAGCAATATCCAAATGGTTTGGGTGAAACAGTTCCTGAGGTAATGGATTGTGCAAACGCAAAATATCTTGAGAAAACTACATTTTCAGCCTATTCAACTGCTGAATTCAAAAACGAATTAAAGGCAACTAAAAAGAAACAGATTGTTATATTCGGAATTGAGGCTCATATTTGTGTATATCAGACTATTTGTGAAATGATAGATAAGGGATATGATGTATATTTTGTGAAAGATGCATCTGCAAGCCGTAATAAATATGAATTCAAAACAGGTGTCGAACTTATAAAACAGATTGGTGCAAAAGTAACTTGCTCGGAAATAGTCCTTTTTGAATGGCTAAAAACATCAAAACACCCGAATTTCAAAGAAGTTCAAGCTTTAATCAAATAGCTTGAATATCTTTTGCTATTTGATCTTTTAGGTTATCGATAGAGTTGAATTTCTTTTCAGGTCTTATCATGCTTGTGAATTCTATATCAAGAGTTTTACCATATATGTTGTCGTCAAAATTTAGAATATGAGTTTCCAATACGGCAGTTTTTTCTTTGGAAATTGTGGGCCTTATTCCAAAATTTGTTATTCCTTTGCCGTATTGAGTCTCAACACTGTACACCCCGTATGGTATTTTTATTATCTCGTCAGGATAAAATACGTTTGCGGTTCTGTAACCCAAAGTTCTTCCTATTTTTTGACCTTCAACAATCTTTCCTGACAGTTTAAATCTGTAACCAAGCATTTCATTAGCCAAATCTATTTTCCCATCCTGCAGGTATGTTCTTATTGCAGTGCTGCTGATTACGTTATTGTTTATTGTTTGTTCGGATATTTCAAAATATTTATAGCCGTATTTTTTCTGGTTCTCGTCTAAAAATTTTACATCACCTTTTTTTTCAGCCCCAAAATAATGATTGAATCCTGTTGATATTGATTTCGGATGGAAATTTTTAATTAGAATATCTTCCAAGTACTCCGTTGGAGATAGTTTGCTTAATTTTGTATCAAAATCTATTTCATATAGAAAATCTACACCCAGCTCTGCAATTTTGTTTCTTCTTTCTTCTCTTGTTAAAATGTAAGACGGTTTTACATCATAAAAATAGCAGCATGGGTGGTCTCTAAATGTTATAACTGCTGATTTTAAACCGTGCTGCTTGGCATAATCAACAGAGGATTTTATGACCTTTTGGTGTGCCAGATGCACTCCGTCAAAAAAACCAAGTGCCAGTGACAAATTCTTATTCTCATTCAGTTTATCAAAGGTTTGCATATACTAATTATAATACAAATTAATATTACGTTACATATTAGCAAAAAATATTTTTCAGCGAGTTATTAATAATAACAAAAGGAGAACTATGAGAATTCAATTTAATCCGCAAATTAGCCAGACATTTGCGGGGCATGGTGCAAGAAGATTCGGTGACGTAATGAATAAACTATATTCAGCGGCGTATGATGGAGAGTTATATCCTCATCAACCGGATATTATACAAGTATCAACTCAAATGAAAGATGGAAAAATGGTTTCTGCGGTTGCAAGTTTTGAGAATGGCAGATACTCAGGAATTAGTTTTCCATACGAAGATGTGAAATACAAAAGTGAATTTATAAAAAAGATTTTTGATGCTTATAATAAAACAGTTACAAAAGGCAAAAGCTCAAAATATAGATAATAAAAAGCCCACCAAGAAGGTGGGCTTTTCATTCTAATTTTATAATTGTCTTATTTTTGAACCGTACTCTTTAAGTGTAATTCTCTTAATTGCTGCAAAGAAGCTTCGCCCGGAGCATCACTCATCAAACATTTAGCACCTGAGTTTTTAGGGAACGCAATAACGTCACGAATGCTATCTGTTCTTGCCAAAAGGGCAACAAGTCTGTCAAGACCGATTGCAAGGCCGGCATGAGGTGGTGTACCATATTGAAGAGCGTTAACCATAAATCCGAATTTTTCAGTTGCTTCTTCTTGTGTTAAACCTAATGCTTTAAAGATTTCAGACTGAACTTCAGATGAGTGAATTCTGACAGAACCGCCGCCCAATTCAGTACCGTTATAAACGATATCATATGCTATAGATTTAACATTACCCAAATCGCCTGATTTCAATTTGTCCAAATCTTCAAGACATGGTGATGTGAATGGGTGGTGCATTGCCATATATCTGCCTTCTTCATCACTCCATTCAAACATTGGGAAGTCTACAACCCATAACAAATTGTGTTTTGATTCGTCAATCAGGTTCAATGATTTACCGAAGTGTAATCTTAATCTTCCCATAATGTCATAAACGAGTTTTGGTTTGTCTGCAACGAAGAAGATTATATCGCCGGCTTGAGCGCCTGCTCTTTCCTGAATTGCTTTTGCTTGATCTTCCGTAACGAATTTCAATACAGGAGATTTCGCTGTGCCGTCTTCTTGGTAAATGATATTTGCCAAAGCTTTAGCACCGAATGATACTGCAAGTTTTGTAATATCATCAATATCTTTTCTTGAATATTTAGCACCGCCTTCAATTTTGATACCTCTTACAATACCGCCGTTTAATAATGTATTTTTAACGATATCAAAATTAGATTCTAAAATAATATCGCCAATATCAAACAACTCTAGTCCGAATCTTGTATCCGGTTTATCTGAACCGTATCTATCCATAGCTTCCTGCCAAGGCATTTGAATGAACGGAGGTTTAACGTCAACTCCTGCCGCTTTGAACGCATCAACGATTAGACCTTCAACAACTTTTATTACGTCTTGTTGTTCAACAAATGACATTTCAATATCGATTTGTGTGAATTCAGGTTGTCTGTCTGCTCTCAAATCTTCATCTCTGAAGCATTTTGCAATTTGATAATATCTTTCAAGTCCGCCAACCATCAATAATTGTTTGAAGATTTGCGGTGATTGCGGAAGCGCATAGAATTTACCTTCTTGAACACGTGATGGAACAAGGTAATCTCTTGCGCCTTCAGGTGTTGTTTTAATCAATATAGGGGTTTCAACTTCCAAGAAATCAAGGTTATTCATATAATTTCTTACCGCTTTTACGATTTCATGGCGAAGAATCAATTTTGATTTCATAAAATCACGTCTGATATCTAAATATCTGTATTTCAAACGGACATCTTCCGAAACGTTTTCATCATCCAAAACGAAAGGTAACGTTTTAGCTTCAGATAAAATTTCAACGTGTTCAGGGTACATTTCAACCTGACCTGTCGGATATTTTTCGTTGTACGTTTCTTCAGGTCTTCTGGAAACTTTACCCTTAACTGTTATTACATATTCACTTCTAACTTTTTCAAAAACTTTATGAACTTCAGGGTTGATTTGAGGGTTTGCAACTAATTGAAAATATCCTGAACGGTCTCTTAATTCAATAAACAAAATCCCGCCAAGGTCACGGATAGTTGCTACCCAGCCTGATAGTGTAACTTCTTCATTTACATTGTTGAGGTTTAGCTCCCCACAGTTGTGATCTTTCATTCGTGTTGTAATCATTTTTATTCCTCTTCTATCTTTTGCTAAAATTCTATCAAAAACATAAAAATAACTCAAGGGATAAAGATTTTGCCCTGTGTGTCGGTCGTTTTTAAAATGTTAATTAATCATTAAAAATATATGACTTTTGTAAAATAAACGTTAAAATAATAATATGGCTTACAGAAGACAAGAAGGCAAGATGACAAGCCAATATATTTAAAAGCCTGACCTCTTGACCTCCTGCCCTCTGTCCTTCCTAAAAAGAATGGAGTTGATTTTATGGTAGATATTAATCGTTTTACGAATTATTCTCAAGAACTTTTGTCATCTGCAAACACTCTTGTAAGCTCTCACAATAATACGGAAATGCAGCCTGAACATATTATGCTTGCAATGATAAAAGATAACGGGATAATAAAAGATTACCTGACTGAATTAAAACTTTTAAATCAGAATTTTATCAATAAAATTGCAAACACAATAAGTACATTCCCGACAGTT
>JBGUSD010000099.1:0-9251 GCA_045132355.1 Candidatus Gastranaerophilaceae bacterium | reverse complement strand
TAAGGGCAATAAAAGGAGAGGGCAGACCTATAAATAACGAAGACGACAGGGCTGAAATACTTTGTGCCTTAAGCTGTACAGATTATGTCGTATTATTCGATGAAAACAGCCCTCGTGATTTACTTGATGAAATCAAACCTGATGTTTATACAAAAGGTGCAGATTACACAATGGAAACCTTGCCTGAAGCTGATATAATGATTAAAAACGGTACAAGGGTAGAATTCATAGACTTTGTACAAGGCAAATCAACAACGAATGTAATAAATAAAATTAATAATAAGGAGTAAAGTATGAAAACATTTTCTGTAGAAGAAATAACACAAATTGTTGGAGGTATGTTGACAAAAGCACAGGATGCAAAGATTGAACACATCGCACCACCGCTTTTGGCTGACGAAAACACTTTGGCATTGGCTCTTGGTGAAGAAGAAATTGCTAACCTTTCAAAATCAAAAGCAAAAGCGGCTCTTGTTCCGTTGGGAGTACAAATAGACGGATTTACAACTATCGAAGTTGAAAGACCAAGACTTGCAATGATGAAATTGTTAAATCTTTTCTATGTTCCGCCTGTTGTGAACAAAGACGTTCACCCGACTGCCGTTGTTGATCCGACAGCAAAACTTGGCCAAAACGTTTCAATCGGACCAAACGTTGTTGTTTCTCCGAATGCAGAAATAGGCGATAATACAAAAATTCTTGCAAACTCCTATATCGGAAGTGATGTAAAAATCGGTACAAACTGTTTCTTCCACCCGAATGTTAACATCGGCGACAGAGTTAAAGTAGGAAACAATGTAATTTTGCACCACGGAGTTTCTCTAGGGGCTGACGGTTTCAGCTTTGTAACGGAAAACCCTGATAACATTGAACAAGCAAGAAAAGATGGCGAAATTAAAGAAGCTAATGCAAAACATGTTATCTTCAAAATTCCGTCAATCGGTTCTGTTGAAATCGGTAATAACGTAGAAATCGGTGCAAATGCCGCAATCGACAGAGGAACAATAGAAAACACTGTAATTGGCGATGATACAAAGATTGATGACCTTGTAATGATTGGCCACAACTGCAAAATCGGCAAAGGTTGTTTAATTGTATCACAAGTAGGTATTGCCGGAAGCTGCGTTATAGGTGACAGAGTTGTAATCGCAGGCCAAGCAGGTCTTGCAGACCACATTGAAATCGGCTCTGATACAATCATCACCGCAAAGGCAGGTGTTTCAAAATCATTCCCTGAACGTTCAATCGTTATAGGTATTCCTGCTGTTCCGAGAAAAGAATTCATCAAACAGTTAAAAACAATGAAAGATGCACAAGAAATCTTTGCTAAATTCAGAAAATATGAACCGCTTTTGAGCGAATTTGAGGAAAATCTAAATAAGGAGTAAAGCTAATCAGAGGGCAAGAGGGCAAGAGGTCAAGCTAAATAAATATTAAAATAGCTTGCCTTCCTGACATCCTGACTTCTGTTCTTCTAAAACATTATGGGTACTTTAAAGAAAGAAATCTCAATAACAGGCAACGGCTTGATGAAAAACAAGCCTTGTACTGTTGTGTTCAAGCCGTCAACAGAGGGCAAAATTCGCTATTTTGTGAAAGATAACGAACCTTTTGATGCTTGTATTGATAATGTAATTTCCACAGATCATTGCGTAACACTTGGAGACAAAAAATCTAAAGTAATCTTAGAAGAACACCTATCAGCCGCAATGGCATTTTGCGGAATTGATTCGGTTGATATTTATATGTCAGAGATTGAAGTACCGGCTCTTGACGGCAGTGCGAAAAAATGGGTTGAACTGTTTAAACAGGCAGGAATTGAAAAATCTAAACCGCAATACTATACGGTTTCAGAACCGGTTTATTACCTGAATGGAAAAACAAGCCTTGTTGTAATTCCTGATGATGAGTTATTCATATCATACGCAGTAAACTATGATCATCCGGATCTTACAAGACGCTGGGTAAACTTTAACCCTAAAAATCCTGACGAAATCATTGAGGCAAGAACATTCGGATTTTACAAAGATTTGAGAAAATTCCAAATGTTTGGTTTTGCACAAGGGGTTACAATAGAAAATACGGTTGGTCTGAAAGATGAAGGATATACAACAGATTTGCGCTCTGACTGTGAACCTGTAAAACACAAAATGCTCGATTTGATTGGGGATTTTTACCTGACAGGGGTAAATCCTTTAAATCTTAAGGCTCAGATTTTGGCAAAGGAAGCAGGTCACGCAGTCCACGTAAAAGTAGCAAAATTATTGAAAGATAAATTAATAAAAGTAAAATAAGGAGAATAAAATGACAGAAGAAGTTTTAAGTTTTGACACTATGCAAATTATGGATATGATACCGCACAGATATCCATTCTTGTTGGTTGACCGTATCACAGAATGTGTTCCGGGCAAATATGCCAAAGGATATAAAAATCTATCTATGAACGAAGCTTTTTTCCAAGGGCATTTCCCTGGCAACCCAATTATGCCGGGCGTATTGCAATTGGAAGCTATGGCACAATGTTCAGCACCGATTTTGATGTGCTTGCCGGAATACAGAAACAAATTAACATTATTTGCCGGCGTAGATAACGTAAGATTTAAAAATATCGTTCGCCCCGGTGACAGGCTTGATATGGAAATCGAACTTTTAAAAATAAAAGGCCCTATCGGCAAATGCCACGCTATAGGTAAAGTTGACGGTAAAGTTGCCGTTGAAGCGGATATGACAGTAGCTATGAAATAGCAACCAGAAGACAAGAAGGCAAGATGTCAAGCTGAATAACTTAATAGGCTTGCCATCCTGACATCTTGACCTCTGTAGGCTTTAATAATTAATTAAAAGGGGAAATAGAAATGAGTAACACACTATCACCATTACAAGTCGAAAGACTAAAATATCAACCAAAATTACCGAGCAGTTTAGCAAACGGTATCAATTCACTAAAAATGGTTGAGGGTTCAGCGACAGAATCTGTAAGAGATCAGGAACAGATTAGAGAATTGTTTAAAAATACATATGGCAAACCAACTGTAACATTTGAAGCAACAAGTTCTTCAAATGCATCTGACGTTAGAAACGTTGGTGTAATCTTGTCAGGCGGCCAAGCTCCCGGCGGACATAACGTTATTGCAGGTTTATATGATGCATTAAAAAGTGCTAACCCTGCAAATAAATTATATGGTTTTTTAGGCGGTCCATCAGGCATCATTGATGGCAAATATATTGAATTCACTGATGAATTTATGGACGCTTACAGAAATACAGGCGGTTTTGATATTATTGGTTCAGGCAGAACAAAACTTGAAACTGAAGATCAATTTCAAGAATCTTTGAAAGTTTGCCAGAGATTGAATATTTCAGCCGTTGTAATAATTGGCGGAGACGATTCAAACACTAACGCAGCGCTTTTGGCTGAATGGTTTGTTAAAAACAATACAGGTATTCAGGTTATCGGCTGTCCTAAAACAATAGACGGTGACTTGAAAAACGAACAAATCGAAATCTCATTCGGTTTTGATACAGCGACAAAAACTTATGCTGAATTAATCGGAAATATTGAACGTGATGCAAATTCAGCTAAAAAATATTGGCACTTTATTAAAATTATGGGAAGATCAGCATCTCACGTTGCATTGGAAGCTGCACTTCAAACTCAGCCAAACATTACTTTGATTTCTGAAGAAGTTGAAGAAAAGAAAATGTCATTAGAAAGCATCGTAAATTACATATCTGACATTATTGTAAGACGTGCTCATGCAGGTAAAAACTTCGGCATTGCGATTATTCCTGAAGGTTTAATTGAATTTATTCCTGAAATGAAATCTATGATTGCAAACTTAAATGACATTATGGCAGAACTTGAAGCAGATCCAAACTTCTTGTCTGCAACATCAATGCATGAAAAATTTGCAATTGTTGAAAAGAGACTTGATGACAACAATGCATCAGTTTACAGCTCATTACCTGCTGTAATCAAGGCACAACTACTTGCTGATCGTGACCCTCACGGTAACGTTCAGGTTTCAAAAATTGAAACAGAAAAATTGTTGATTGAAATGATTACAACAAAATTGGCACAATTGAAATCTGAAGGTCAATTTAGCGGTAAATTCTCTGCACAATCTCACTTCTTTGGATATGAAGGCAGATGTGCATTCCCATCAAACTTTGATGCAGATTATTGCTATTCGTTAGGTTACAACGCATTTGCATTAATCAATAACGGATTGACAGGTTACCTATCATCAGTTAGAAACCTGACAGCTCCGGCATCTGAATGGATTGCAGGCGGTATTCCTTTGACAATGATGATGAACATGGAAAAACGTCACGGTGAATTCAAACCTGTTATTCAAAAAGCACTTGTAAGATTAGACGGCCCTGTATTCAAGCAATTAGAAACAAACAGAGAAGATTGGGCAATGAATGACAGATATATGTTCCCTGGAGCTATTCAATACTTTGGCCCGTCAAGCGTATGCGATATAACAACTCGCACACTTCAACTTGAAAGAGGCAAAACATTAGTTAATGTTTAGCTAATCATACAACAAAAGCGAGGGCTTTTAATAAAGCCCTCGCTTTTTATACATAGTTTTTGGCAGACTGTCTACCCTTGTTACTTACGTGAAGAGTGAGTAGTGAATCGTTCGTTAATACTTTCAGCAAAGTTTATTACCCTCTTTCTCTCGTAGTGACGGGTGAGAGTTTTTCTGGATTGCTTCGTCACTTCGTTCCTCGCAATGACGGAATTTCTTAGCTGCTTTATATTGGTCAAACCGTTTACTATATAAATAAATCTAAACAATCCTGATATGTATCAACTATTTTTATCTTATCTGTATTAAATAAATTTTCGTTCGTAACATCTATTGCAGTTGAGTTTTCTTTGACTGCATACACTTTAATCCCTCGCTTCACCGCCTCAAAAACAGGAACTGAACCAAGTGAATTGTACGGCATCACAAGATAATCCAAATTAGAAATATCAATATCACCACCAAATGTTGGCGCATCAGAAAGACCAAGCAAAATGCATGGCAAAAATGTTGGAGTTATATATTCAGATGCGGATTTTGGATTAACAATACTTGAATATATTTGATAATCCGCAAATGCAGGCGAATGCGCACACGGGACTTTTAATTCACGAGATATATAGTGCGATAAGATAGCCTCAACACCGCCAACAGGATCTGTTCCAACACCGCTTGCATAATCAAGATTATCATCTTCCGGATCGTCAAACATACAAACAAGTGCTATTGCATCTGCCCCTTTTTCTAACAAGCGTTTTGCCGAAACCTTCATTGTTTCAGCATCACGAACCTTGCCAACCGACATCCCGACTTCGTTTATATAAAACTCAACACCAACTTCATTATCCGTAATGTCATAGCCTATAATATCAACTCCATAAACCGTTTTGACAGCATTAATTGTATTTATATGAACATTCAAAACATCTTTCGGGATAGTTTTGTCAAAAACAACCCCTATCTTATTACCAAAAGAAGGCTTAAGCTTTAATTCACCTTTGAAAAAACGGTCCAGGGAATATCCCTCAACATAAAACATATTATCTGTAATTCCTGAAAAACCGCCGGCATTAACCACATTAGGATTTACTATCAGTTTCGAAACCTTTGCAAACTGTCTTGCCCAACAACTTGCATCTCCTGCATATCCGCCAACAGATGCGCCAACCCCTGTTGGGACAATAAAAGCACCAAGTTTTTCACCCGTTTTTAACATAAAAAAATAATACAATAAAAAAGCGGGCTTTTAAACCCGCTCTTTCTATTTTTAAACTTTCTATTGAACTCCGCCATATTTGAAGTCGTTCTTTATATTGTTTGACAACATCTTTTGCCAAGAAGCTTCGTATGATGTGATTTCGTTCAACTTGGTTTCAAGGTTGTTCTTTTCAAGTTCAAGTTCAGATTCCCAAGATTCTAACTGAGCTAAATCGAAGTTGTGATCATTTTCATAATCTTCAATAATCATCTCATATTCATCTGTACCATAACCATAATCAGGATCATAGTATGCTTCTTGAAGCTTTTCGTTGTATTCCTTTTGCATATCTGCATTTTTTCTTGATGCAGAAACCATATTCATCATAACTTCAGATAACTGTGCATTAATTGCTGATTTTTGTTTTGTGTACATCAATAATGTTTCGTGAATGTTTGAAATAGCCATCGCTCTGTCCTCTTGTTTTTATCTCTCTTACATATATAAAAACATGATAAATAGGCTGATTTCAAAGAGTGTTATTTTTGTTACATTTGTTAACATTAGTTGCAAAGTGCGAGCTGAGGCTGGGTTTTGACATCATAAAATCTTGCTGCTGCTTTTACAAAAACTTCAGGATTTGAACTTACATATATTTCTTCTTTTCCATTTGATTTTTCAATAAGACCGGATTTTTCCATATCTGATTTTATATAATCCGCAAAATACACGGCAGGATCAATAAACATCTCTCGCGGGGCAAATTTCGATAAAACATCAATTAAATATGGATAATGCGTACACCCCAAAACGATTTTTTCAGGATTATATTTTAGCATATCTTCTATTTTTTCTTTTATTTTTAAAACACTTTCCGGAATATTTATTTTATTATCCTCAACTATTTTTACCCATTCAGGACAGGCAATCTGGATAACATTCATATTTGAATTGTATTTTTGGATTTCTCTTTTATAAACGCCTGAATTTACGGTCGCCTGAGTTGCAAAAACACCAAGCGTTTTTATAGGGAGTTGTGACAAAATTCCGGCAGCAGACTGTATTATTGGGTATATTTTGAACGGATATTTATCTTTTATTTTGTCATAAACAACGGAAGACGTTGTATTGCAAGCCATTACAACTGCTTTTGCACCTTTTTCTTTAAAAAAATCAAAGATTTTACACGTATATTCCACAAGCTGGGCTTCGGTTTTTTCACCATAGGGCATATGCAAAGTATCCCCAAAGTATATGTAATCCTCATCGGGCAAAAGGTTTCTCAATTTTGCATAAACCGTCAAACCGCCTACACCTGAGTCAGAAAAAGCTATTGGATTATTTGATACTTTTGAAATAATTTTGGACTCCTTCCGCAATCGCTTTAGCAGTTGCCTGCTTCCGTTTCTCGCTTATCAACTCTGCTCTTTCTCCCGCATTGGACAAGAATCCTATTTCAACTAAAATTGCAGGGGATGTTGTATGATTTATAACATAAAATTTTGATTTAAACAAGCCGCGATTATTAGTATTAATATTACTAATTAACGCCGCATGGACAGTTTGTGCAAGTGAGAGACTTTCCTGATGATAATAGTGAGTTTCGAGGCCCGTTATCGCAGGTTTTTCACTTGAATTAACGTGAATACTTACAAATATATCAGGTTGTATACTTTCACTAAACTCAACTCTTTCCTGCAAAGATACAGTTTCATCTTTATCCCTTGTCATTTCGACCTTAAAACCTTGTTTGGTCAGAATATCACATACTCTTTTTGAAACATCCAGAGTTATCTCTTTTTCTGTAATATTTTCTCTTATTGCACCAACATCACTTCCGCCATGTCCGGGGTCAAGAACAACGACCCTTTGTCCTGATCTTTTTACAACAACTTGTTTTGCACGTTTTGGCTCTGTTATCTGAAGTTTTAAGGTTTTACTGTCTGCACCAAGATACGTATTAACAGCAGTATCTGTTTCTATAGGAATTGAAAGTTTCAGACCGACATTTGGCAAAAGTGAAATCGTACTTTTCGCAAACGGAGTATTCTGAAACGTTTGGGTAAAGTCATATTCGTTGTATCTAGATACGTTATACAAATATATTACAAGCCTAGAATTAAGTCTGTCTATACCGTGTACTATAGGATGATTAAAGGACAATATCATTGAACTTGTTTGAGAATCAGTTTTCTCGTTGTTATACGCAATAATATCACTAACTGTTGAATAAAGCGAGGACGGATTAACCTTTTCATAATTTGCTATTAAGACAGATTGATTGTCTGTTGAATATATAGGAATATATTTTTTAACATCTTCTGTCGTTATCACGACACGTGCTTTATTAACCTCAAATTGCCCTATTTTAACCACATCTGTGTCATTTATTTTGTATTCTGTATTTCTGAGTGAAGAATTTACAACTGTATTTGGAATATCATAGACTATCCTTGACGGATTTTGTAAGACAAGCGGTTTTTCAATAGTAACAGAGCCAAAACCGCTCAACAGCACCGCACTTTGGCGCGGAGTAACCGAACTTATATAATATTTTGTATTAAGTTTCAAATCTTTTTTTACAAGAGAAGGGGTATCAAGTTTTGTATTAAAAGCCTGATGAATTTGGTTCACCACGTTATCTGACACATCAGGAACTTCTACCGTCAAATATTCGTAAAAATCACTTGAGGATGAGTGTTCGTCACGGTATGTCTTGTTGAAATATTGCTCCTGAAGGTTTGTTTTATTAAGTTTAATAATCAGATTATTCTTAATTCTCAAAAATTTCAAATCCTTCAGGTTAAAATCATCATCAAAATACAACACAACCCTAACGGTATTTGGATTTGTTGAAAACTGATTTATCTTTACCTCTTTTATGCCTTTTGTATTGAAAAACCAATCTTGCTTTGCAATTGTAAGAATAGAAGACGGTATATCAAAGTATGCTCTTGACGGGTTTTCAAGTCTGATGAGCTTTACTGAATCTAAAACGGGCATTGCGGATTCGTCAGGCATATTGAGGACTATTAAAGAATTTGAAGTGTCAAAGTTTGCCGCAGTGATTTTGAAAACATCTTCGGCAAGTGCAGTTTGAGTAAACAGTGTTATAAAAAATAAAAATATAGTCAGAATAAACTTTCGCATACTCTATAATTATATATTTTTTTACTCGTTCAATCAAATTGTTACAATTAGAACATGTTTGACTTGCCTGCCATGTATGCAAGTTCAGAACGCGATTTAGCACACATTTTTTGGATAATTGTGCTAACATGGGCTTTTACAGTATGTTTGCTGATATTTAATTTGTTACCTATTTCCGCATTATTCAAACCCTGCGTAATGTAAAGCAGTATAAGCCTTTCTCTTTCTGTGAGTTCAGACATATTTCTCCTCCTTATATAATACAGATTAACATATTGAATAGAGAAATTATTCATAATATTTCCTTTATTTTAAAAATTCAAATAAGTTGAAAAAAAAATATGTTTTGTGTAATATAAAAG
>JBGUSD010000098.1:0-17916 GCA_045132355.1 Candidatus Gastranaerophilaceae bacterium | reverse complement strand
TTTGTCCCTTTTGGTTAGTAACAACATATTGTTTTCCGCATGCAACTTTATTGAATTCGGTTAAAAGACCATAAGAAATATCTGTATAATTCGGTTCGGAGCCGTTAAAACCGGTCAAGACAGTAAGTTTTGTCGCATCAAGTGCCGCAACATATGCTGCATTGACTTGCTCTGTTTCATCTGCAAGGCGTTGTTTTGAATAAGAAAGATCTTGTCCAAGATTTTCATTATCCGTTAGTCTTGCAGTAATGCTTAGCAATCTGGCTTGTCCTGCTGCCATTCCCATGAGTTTTAATGTTCCTTTCCAAATCGTTAATCTTTACATGTATTGATACGGTATGTTTTTAATTAAACTTTAGAGCATGTTCAACTTTTGTTAACAAAATGTTACATGAGAATAAATAAACTTAAAAATTGGTATAATAACTAGTAATGGAGGTATTTAATGAAACAAAAAGGATTTACTCTTGCAGAAACTTTGATAACACTTGGCATTATAGGGGTAGTTGCGACATTGACATTGCCAAATTTAATGGCAGATTATAAAAAGAAAACATATGTTGCACAGCTTCAAAGAACCTACAATATGATATCAAATGCTGTTGAAATGTTGATGGTTGATCAGGATGTTGATAATTTATCAGACACGTACCTAGTTGATAATGATGGTCCCGAAAAATTTTTAAAACAGTATTTTAAGGTGACAAAAGATTGTGGTGTGTCAAGTGAAAATAATTCTTGTAATGCCCCAGGCGGTTATAAAGCTTATGATGGATCAAGTATTGATAATAAACAAGTTGCACCTTCAGGGTATTATTGTATAAATGTTAATACAGGTGCAACAATATGTATGCTTGATATGAGGGGTTATTCTGAAGAGGGGGGATACCATTCATATTCTTATATGACTATCGATATAAATGGTGTAAAGGCGCCAAACAGAAATGGCAGAGACAGATTCTTTGTTAATTTATATTCTGATGGTAAAATTGCCGATCAGTATGACAACTCAAGTGATTATTATGATTCAAGGTGTGAAGGTCTAAGTTCTACAGAATATGGTGGCGCCTGTGTTGATAAGATTATCAATGATGGCTGGGTTATGGATTATTAATATTAATACGTATAAAAACGTATAAAAAAAGAGGCTCATTCGAGCCTCTTTTTTATATCGCTTCTTTGCATTCTTCACAGATACCGTTTTCAAGTTTTCTATATTTCCAGCAGCGTTCACATTTTTCACCTTCTGCTTTTACAACCCAAACGGTATAATCATCTTCTGAATATTCATTCAATACGTCAGATGGTTTATTATCACTAACATAAGCTTGTGATGTAATAAATATGTTTGCAAGTTCATCTGCATTTTCTTTTAATACAGTATTGTCGGATGCTTTTATATAAACACCGACTTCTAACGAGCTTCCGACTTTTTTATCTGCTCTTAAAGGTTCGATGGCACGTGTTACAACTTCTCTTGCCTTTAAGATTTTTGTAAAGTCTTCTTCTAGCTTGTCATTCTTCCATTCAGGTTTGAATGTCGGCCAATCAGATAGAAGAACGCTTTCCAGTCCGCCCTTTTGACATTCAGGAACACTCATCCAAATATCTTCTGCCTGATGCGGCATTACAGGAACAAGTATTCTGACCAGTGCCTGTGATATTTCATAAAGAACAGTCTGGCATGCTCTTCTTGAAAGTGATTTTTTGCCTGCTGTGTATAATCTGTCTTTTACAATATCAAGATATAATGCACTCAATTCAACTGCAGCAAAATTTTGCAGGCTTTGGAAGTATTTGTAAAATTCATAATTTTCAAATGATTCCGTTACCTGTTCAATCAACTGATTAAGTTTATGCAAAGCGAATTTATCAAGTGCTTTAAGGTTTTTATATTCAACATAATCAACTGCCGGATCAAAATCAAACAAGTTACCAAGCAGGAATCTTGATGTGTTTCTTGTTTTCTTAAAGATTTCAACAAGCTGCTTAATTATGTTATCACCAATTTTGGTATCGTTTCTGTAATCGACAGATGCTGCCCAAAGTCTCAAGATATCTGCACCATAGTTTTTGATGATGTCATCAGGTCTGATGTAGTTACCTAAAGATTTTGACATTTTTCTGCCGTCTTCACCAAATACAAAACCATGGGTAAGAACTTCTTTGTATGGAGCCTTGCCTTGAGTTGCGATTGATGTTAAAAGTGATGATTGGAACCAGCCTCTGTGTTGGTCAGAGCCTTCAAGGTACATTTCAACAGGTGTGTGGCCTAATTGTTCAGCGCGTTTTTCAACGACCGCACGCCATGTTATACCTGAATCAAACCAAACATCCATAATGTCTTTTTCTTTGCGGAAGTGAGTTTTACCGCATTTTGGACATTTGAAGCCTTGAGGTAACAATTCTTCTGCAGAATATTTAACCCACGCATCAGATGATTCTTTTTCAAATATTTTTGCAACGTTTTCAATTGTTTCATCAGTTACAATAGCTTCGCCGCATTCTTCACAATAGAATACAGGAATCGGAACGCCCCATGCACGCTGACGTGAAATACACCAATCGGTACGGCTTGCAACCATATTACCGATTCTGCTTTCACCGCTTGCCGGAATCCATTTAACGTCTTTTATTGCGTCAATTGCTTGTTGTCTGAATTTGTCAACTTTAACAAACCACTGAGGTGTTGCTCTATAAATTACCGGATGTTTGCATCTCCAGCAGTGCGGATAACTGTGGCTGATATCGTTTTGGTGAACCAAAGCGCCTTTTTCAATCAGCATATCGATTACCATTGCATTTCCTTTGTAGTAAGGAACTCCAACAAGCTCAGGAATTCTTCCTTCTTCAGTCCAGCAGCCTTTGCTGTCCAAAGGAGATAAAACTTCAATATTATATTTGCAGCCGACTTCATAGTCTTCAAGACCGTGACCCGGTGCTGTGTGGACTAAACCGGTACCTGCATCAAGTGTTACGTGTTCACCCAAAATAATTTTTGACTTTCTGTCAATCAACGGGTGTTTAACTTCTAACAGTTCAAAATCTTGTCCTACTGCAGTGCCTAAAACTTTGATATCAGCTTCTTCCCAACCTGCATCAGCTAAAAATGCGCCGAGCAAATCGGTTGCCGCAACGTAAACATCGCCTTTATATTCAAATAAAGTATATTCAAATCTCGGGTGCATTGATATAGCAACATTTGACGGAATTGTCCAAGGAGTTGTTGTCCAGATGATTGCGTAGCAGCTAGGCAGCTGAGCGGCTGAGCGGCTGAGTAGTTGGGCTATTTTTTCTTTGCCTTTTTCATCAAATTCAAATCTTACATAGATTGATTCAGAGGTAATATCTGCGTATTCAACTTCAGCTTCGGCCAAAGCTGTTTCACAAGATGCGCACCAATAAACAGGTTTCAGACCTTTTTCAATATATCCTTTTTTGAACATTTCGCCAAAAACTCTGACCTGTTCAGCTTCAAATTCACCATCAATTGTAAGGTAAGGGTGTTCCCAATCGCCCCAAACCCCAAGACGTTTGAACTCGGATTCTTGTCCTTTAAGACTCTTTTGTGCAAATTCTCTGCATTTTGCTCTCAGTTCAAGTGGCGTAATTGCTTCTCTTCCGCCTTCGATTGTTTTTACAACTTTATTTTCGATAGGAAGACCGTGTCCGTCGTATCCCGGAACATACGGCGCATAAAAACCTCTTTGAGATTTATATTTAATCAAAATATCTTTTAAGATTTTATTTAAGGCAGTACCTACGTGAATTTTTTCGGAACTCAAATACGGAGGTCCGTCGTGGAGTACAAATTTATTTGCCTTATCACGCTGCTCAATATTTTTTTCATAAACATTTATTTCTTCCCAAAATTTTTGAATTTCAGGTTCTCTTTTAGTTGCATTTGCTCTCATTTCAAGAGTTGTTTGAGGCAAATTCAGAGTATTTTTGTAATCGGTTTTTGTGTCGCTCATTCTATTCCTCTATTTCTTTGGTTGTAACTTTTTCATATATGTTTTTTATCTCGTCAAAATTCCAATCTAGTTTTTCTTCATCAGATTTTGAAATAAACGAGTTCATTTTATCATAATCAAACGCATTTTCCCACCTTGCAATAACAACAGTTGCAACGCAGTTTCCGACAAGATTGACGGTGGTTCTTCCCATATCAAGAATTTGGTCAATACCAAGCAAAATTGCAACTCCGATAATTGGAATATTAAAGCTTGCAAGAGTTCCTGCCAAAACGACGAGAGATACTCTCGGGACTGCTGCGATCCCCTTACTTGTGAGCATAAGTGCCAGCATTATAAGAATTTGCTGATTCAAATCAAGGTGAATTCCAACAATTTGGGAACAAAATATAACAGCCATTGCGAGATATAGAGTGCTTCCGTCAAGGTTGAAGGTATATCCTGTCGGCATAACAAAATTTACGATGTTTCTTGGAACCCCAAAATTTTCCATAATTTCTATGGCTTTTGGAAATGCAGCTTCGGAGCTTGCAGTTGTAAATGCTAAAATAGCAGGTTCTTGGATTGCTTTTATCAGATTTCTAAATGAAATTCTTGCATATTTGCATGCAATAAAAAGAACTAACAGTACAAATACCGCAAGTGCCGTATATAATGAGAATATTATTTTTGCATAATTTTTTAATATAGAAAGTCCGTTTGCACCGACCGTTGTTGCTATTGCTCCAAAAATACCAAGAGGCGCAAAATACATAACATATTCGGTGAATTTGAACATTATTTGAGACACAGAGTTCAAAACGTTCATAACAGGCTTTGCAGCTTTGCCCACAGTACATATTGCAAGAGCAAAGAATATTGAAAATACCACAATTTGTAATAAGTTCCCGTCAGACATTGCCTGAACAATACTTGTTGGGAAAATATTCATTACCATGTCAGAAATAGAGGTGTGAGCACTTGTTTGTGCCATTATGCTTGCCTGATGTAATAAGGTTTGACTATTTGCGACTTTGTCAGTTGCAAAACCCAATCCGGGACCAAAGATGTTAGCCATGGTCAGGCCTATAATCAGAGCTAGAGTTGTAACAATTTCAAAATAAATAATTGTTTTAAGACCAATTTTGCCTAATTTTTTAACATCACCGTGTCCCGCTATCCCAACAACAAGAGTGGCAAATAATAAAGGTGCTATTATCATTTTTACCATACGCAAAAATATCATAGCAAGCGGTTGCATTTTGACCGCAAAATCCGGGGCAAAATGACCAACTAACACACCTAACACGAGTGCAATAAATATTAACGCTGTTAGTCTTGAATGTTTCAAAAGGAGTTCCTCGTATTATAATTATATTATAAAAATACAATAAAACTATATTATGGTTGTCTTTGTTACAATTTAAATAATTATAAAATTTTTCATGCTATAATTCATTTCAGGAGAAATTATGATTACAGAGTCAAAAGAATTAACCCCGCAAGATATAGTGAAAAATACAAATTTAAAACATGTTGCGATAATTATGGATGGTAATCGTCGTTGGGCAAAAGAGCACAATCTGCCATCAGCAATGGGACATAAAAGAGGTGTAGAAGCGCTCAAAGCCGCACTCAAGGCATGTCACAATTTTGGGGTTAAGTATTTAACCGTTTATGCTTTTTCAACTGAAAATTGGAACAGAAAGCCGGAAGAAGTGGACTTTCTTATGGATTTGCTTGCAAATACCATAAAAAATGAGATGAAAGAACTTCACGAAAACGGTGTTGTCATAAATTTTATTGGTGATTTGTCAAGATTAAATAAAAAACTTCAGGATATTTTGTATGAAGCAATGGAGTACACAAAAAATAACACGGGTGTAAGGCTTCAGATAGCGTTTAATTACGGTGCAAGAGACGAAATCGTTCATGCGGTCAAAAATTTGATTGATAAGGGTGTAAAATCTCAAGATGTAACTTCCGATATAATTTCAAAAGAACTTTATACTTCAAACATTCCGGATCCTGATCTTTTAATCAGAACAGGCGGTGAAATGAGGGTTTCAAACTATCTTTTGTGGCAGATAGCATATAGTGAGATTTATGTAACAAAACAGTACTGGCCTGAATTTGACGAAGAATCTTTAGCTCAGGCAATATATGAATTTGGCAGAAGACAAAGAAGATACGGTGCATGAAGATAGTTTTTGCAACAGGAAATAAACACAAACTCGAAGAGCTGAACGCTATTGCATCAGGGAGCGGAATAGAATTTATCTTGCCTCCTGAAGGTTTTAATCCGGTGGAAGACGGGGATACTTTTGAAGAAAATTCCTATAAAAAGGCAAAAGAGGCAAATAGAGTATCAGGCATGATTTCATTGGCAGATGATTCGGGACTTTGTGTTGATGCCTTGAACGGGGCTCCCGGGTTGTATTCTGCTCGTTATGCAGGGACTCAGCAGGAAAAAATTGATAAAATTTTAAAAGAATTGGAAAACGTAACGGACAGAAAAGCACATTTTGTATGTGTTATGACCTTGTTAAATGAAAAAGGTGAGGTTATGCACACCTCACGTGGCGAATGCCATGGCGAAATCGCCAAACATCAATCAGGAACTCACGGTTTTGGATTTGATCCGGTATTTTTGTACAAAGGTGTTACACTTGCCGATATGGGCGATGTTGAAAAGAATAAAATTTCTCACAGAGCAAATGCTTTAAAAGATATGCTCTTATATATCAGAAAGCAGCTTGGCTTAAAGCAGTTAGGCAGCTAAGTATTATAAGTCCGATAAGTCCGATAAGTCGGATAAGTTTTTTGCCGAGGACCAGAGGTCAAGAAGGCAGGAAGTCAGGCTATTATCTGCCAACGGCAGAAAAGAACAAATCACTACTCACAAATCACTATTCACGTAAGTAACAAAGATAAGCTTTAGTCTACCGACTTATTTTTACTTTCTTTATTGCGAAAAAATTTATTTTCTGTTACTCTTATAAACAAGGGATATCAAGAGGAGAGAAAATGAAAAGAAATATAATAATTGTTATTGCAATCGTTATAGCTGCTGTTGCGTTGCGATATTTTTCAGGAGCAATCAGCACATTTTTAGATAAACGTTCAAATAAAAATAAGCCTGCGCCGAGTGTTCAGGTTGAAGAAGTTGGTGAAAGCGAAATCATCAGGATTTTTGAAGCTCCGGGGCGTGTAACTTCAAAGTAT
The DNA here is from genome assembly GCA_045132355.1 of Candidatus Gastranaerophilaceae bacterium. GTDB lineage: Bacteria > Cyanobacteriota > Vampirovibrionia > Gastranaerophilales > Gastranaerophilaceae > SIG32. Next base: position 10,738 of record JBGUSD010000098.1, on the reverse strand, counting down.
CAGGTGAATGTTTTGGCTCGTATTGCCGGATATTTGCAAAAAAGTTACTTTAAAGAAGGAGACTACGTAAAAGAAGGTCAGGTTTTGTTCCAAATCGAACCGACTGAATATATAAATACTGCAAATGTTGCCGGTGCTAACGTAAAAAACATTAAAGCACAGCTTGAATACGCAGAAAAACAGCTTGCGCGTGCAAGTGAACTCGTAAAACAAGACTATATTGCAAAAGCAAAATATGATGAAATTCTTGCACAAAGAGATGCCCTGAGAGCACAGCTTGCATCTGCTCAGGCTACATATAGCGACAGCCAAAGAAATTACGGATATACAATGGTAAAATCTCCTGTAAACGGCAAGGTAGGTATTATTTCCGTCACCTTGGGAAACTACGTTTCTCCGTCATCAGGACCTCTGACAACAATTAACAGCACAGACCCTATTTATGTAACATTCCCGATGGACGCAAGTGACTTTGATGCATTGGCTAATGCCGACAAAGATAACAATCAAAACAGAAAAGTTGAGCTTTATTTCAATAATGGTGAGAAATATGAATTCGACGGAGTCCAAGATTTTCAGGACAACAAAATTGACGAATCAACAGGTACAGTCACCCTGCGTGCAACATTTAAAAACCCTAATAATCAACTGTTGCACGGTGAATTTGTAAATATAAAGCTGTATTCAAATAATAAGGTAAAAGTCCCGACAGTTCCTATGGTGGCTGTTCAGGAAAATCAAGCAGGCAAGTATGTTTATAAGCTTGACGAAAAAGATTTGCCTCAGCTTATATATATAAAAACCTCCGGACAGTCAGGAAACAGTTGGATTGTATCAGAAGGTGTTAAAGCAGGTGACAGAATTATAACTGACGGTTTGCAAAAAGTTATTCCAAGTCAGCCTGTAACAGTTGTTACTCCTGAAGAAATGGAAAAAATTAAAAAGAATGAAACCGAAACCGAACAGGATAAAAAATAATGGCAGAAAAATCTAAAAACTTATTTATAAACAGACCAAAACTTGCTATCGTAATATCTTTGGCAATAGTGCTTGCCGGTATTTTGATGATAAATACTCTTCCTCTGGAAGAATATCCGTCAATAACGCCTCCTCAAGTTGTGGTAACGGCAACATATGCAGGTGCAAGTTCGGACGTTGTTGAATCAACGGTGGCAGCCCCTGTTGAAGCACAATTAAACGGGGTTCAGGACATGATATATATGACCTCAACATCCCAAAACGGTCAATATCAACTCCGTTTGTATTTCAGAATAGGGTCAGATCCTGATATGGCGGTTGTAAATGTTCAAAACCAGTTGCAACTTGTAACCCCTCGTCTGCCTGAAGATGTCAGACGATACGGTTTGTCCGTTAAAAAGTCAACGGGTGGCCCTGGTATTTTGATGATATCCGTTAACTCTCCGACAGGCACATATGACAACTTGTATATAGCAAACTATGCATCAATATATATAAAAGACGAACTTGCCCGTGTACGCGGTGTCGGTACGGTTCAAGTATTCGGCTCAACAGATTATTCAATGAGAATATGGCTTGATGCAGCAAAGATGGCCAATTTAGGTATCTCTGTCAATGAGGTTTCGGCAGCCGTTCAGGCACAAAACACACAAACACCTGCAGGTGATTTAGGTGTTGAACCAATGCGTGAAAAACAGATGATTAAACTCACGATGAGAACGCATGGACGTTTGGAAGATGCAAAAGAGTTTGAGGAAATTGTCATAAGATCAAAGGCTGACGGTTCTCAAATTAAACTAAAAGACATTGCAAGAGTTGAATTGGGTGCTGAAAGTTACTCCTTCTTCTCACGTATCGGCGGGAAAAATTCTGCCGTAATTTCAGTTAGTCAGCTGCCGGAGGCAAATGCTATTGACCTTTCTAACAGAATACAAAAAAGAATGGCAGAGTTGAGCAAAGGCTTCCCTCAAGGTATTGAATATGAAGTTCAACACGACGAAACGGAATTCGTAAGAGAGTCAATTCACGAGGTTATCAGTGCTATTTTGCTTGCAATTGTCCTTGTTAGTTTGGTAACGTACCTGTTTTTGGGTACTTTCAGGGCTGCATTTATTCCTTTCTGTGCAATTCCGGTATCATTAATCGGTGTTTTCATATTTATGAACTTGTTAGGTTTTTCAATAAACCTGTTGATTTTGTTTGCGTTAGTACTTGCAGTTGGTCTTGTTGTTGACGATGCTATCGTAGTTTTGGAAAACACTCAGCGTCATATTCAAGACGGCAAAGACAGGGTTGAGGCAACAGAAGTTACGATGCAGGAGGTTTTGGGCGCAGTTATTGCAACGTCATTGGTATTGATGGCTGTATTTGTTCCTGTATCATTTATGGGTGGTATTACAGGTCAGATGTTCAGACAGTTTGCGTTGTGTATAGCCTCATCAATCGGTTTGTCTACCCTTGCGGCATTGACTTTGGCACCGGCATTGTGTTCTATGATTCTTAAATCAGGTCAGGAAAAGGCCGATTTTGAATTCATACAAAAATTTGATGAATGGTTTAATCGTGTGAGAGATAAATATTTGAACGGTGCTTCAATCTTTATAAATTCTGCAAAATATACAATGATTGTATTTTTAGGAGTTGTCGTATTTGTTCTTTTGATGTTTAAGATACTTCCTACAGGATTTTTGCCAGATGAAGACAGAGGTGCAATATTTACACAAATACAACTCCCTGACGGTTCATCAGCTTCAAGAACAAGTATGATAGCAGATGAGTTGGAAGAACAAATATTAAAGGTTCCTGGAGTTGCAACTACAATCACACTGGTTGGTTTTGATGGTGAAAATACGGCATTCATTGTCTCTCAGCTTGAACCTTGGTCAAAACGTAAGGCAAAGGATCAATCTTCCGAGGCTATAATAGGTAAGTTGAGAAAAATGTTTGCAAATTATCCGTCAGCGACAGTTGCATCCTTTACACCTCCGGCAATTTCGGGTTTGGGCTTCTTTGGCGGTTTTGAATATCAACTTCTTGATAAGGGTAATAGGACTGCGCAGGAATTGTACGATGAAGGCCTGAAACTTTTGGCTGCTGCAAACAAACGTCCTGAATATACTATGGTTTATTCTTCATTTACTCCTAATATGCCGCAGTTGCAGTTGGACGTAAATGTTTCAAAAGCACTTGCACAAAATGTTTCCATAAGCGAGATATATTCGACACTTGCCGCATATTTTGGTAAATCATACATAAATGATTTTAACAAATACGGGCGTGTATATCGTGTATATATGCAGGCTGATGATGAATTCAGAGCAACTCCAAAAGATATTGAGAAGATATTTGTCAAGAATAATTTTGGTAAAATGGTTCCTTTAACATCTGTTGTTGATATTAAAAATGTTGTTGGGCCGTATGTTAGAACAAGATTCAATATGTATCCTGCAATTACAATAAACGGTTCTGCAAAGGCGGGTATTTCTTCAGGTCAGGCAATGAAAATTATGGAAAACTTGTCAGATGAGGTTCTGCCAAAGGATATGGGATATGCGTGGTCAGGTTCATCGTTGCAGGAGCAAGAATCCTCCGGTCAAATCGGACCTATATTGATAATGTCAATAGTATTTGTGTACCTGTTCTTGGTCGGTTTGTACGAAAGCTGGATGCTTCCGCTTGCTGTCCTATTGGTATCTCCGATAGCTTTGGTAGGAGCTTTATTCTTCCAATACGTTGCAGGGTATTCGCTTGACCTGTATTCTCAAATTGGTTTGGTAATGTTGTTGGGCTTGAGTACAAAACAGGCAATTTTGATTATAGAATTTGCAAAAGATGCACACGAAGCAGGCATGGGAATTCGTGAAGCCGCAATGCAGGCCGCAAGACTTAGATTTAGAGCAGTTATGATGACAAATATAGCATTCATTTTAGGTTTGTTACCTTTGGTGTTTGCGCATGGTGCAGGGGCCGCAAGCAGACACTCTGTCGGTATGACTGTATTTGGCGGTATGATTGCGGTTGCATTTATTGGAACGTTCCTTGTGCCGGCTTTTTACGTTATGATTGAGGAAATGAAAATTAATCTGGCAAACAGATTAAGAAAAAAGGACAAATAAAATAATGTATAAAAAAATCATAATTTTGAATATAATTTTTGGAATGATGTCTTTGCCGGTTATGGCAGAGGCAGAAATCGGCAATAAGATAGAAGAAAGCGAATATCCTCAATCAGAGCAGGTTTTACCTGTATCAAAAGAGGGTGCTGATGTTATAATTTCAGGTTCTGTTGAGAAAAATATTGACCTGACACTCGAAAACTGTATAGAACTTGCGCTTGGAAACAATCCTCAAATCAATTCTGCTTTTCACGATATATTGGCATCAGATTCCAGAATAAAGCAGGTTTGGTCAAATTATTTTCCGCAAGTAAGTTGGCAAACAGGTTATACACGTATAAAGCAACTGCAATTATCCGATGCATTAGGCCGTAATCTGAAATTTAATTATTATCTTTTGGGTCAAGTTTCGCTTCAACAAATGTTGTATGACTTTGGAGTAACGCAAAATCAGGCAACAATTAGAAGATTGGATTATGAAGGGTCAAAAACCAATTTGACGGCGGTCATTAACGACATAATCTATCAGACGAAAGATGCGTACTATGCGCTTTTGTATGCTTATGAAAATAAAAGAGTTGCTGAAGATACGGTCAATAAATTTCAGATGTTTTATGAGCAGGCAAAAGCTTTTTATGAAATTGGTATGAATCCGAAGGTTGATGTAACAATTGCCGAATCAAATCTAAGCAGTTCAAAACTAAAACTAATACAGGCTGATAATGCGGTAAACCTTGCAATAGCAAAACTGAATAATATTATGGGTGTTCCGTTTATCGATAAATATAATGTAATGGACAAACTTCAATACAAACCGCTTGATATAACGTTTAACGGAGCGGTAGATATTGCAAGAGAATCAAGACCTGAATTAAAAATGGCTGAGATAAAAGTTGAATCAGCAAGACAAACACTAAAATTAGTTCAAAAATCTTTTTATCCGACACTGTCTGTTGAAGCTCAAGGGCAGTTGGGTGGTAAACATTGGACCTCAAATACCGGTTATAATTTTGGCGGATATCTTAACTTCCCAACAGTCAACGGTATGAGGATAAGAAATGAAATTAGGGAAGCAAGATATTTGTATGACAAAGAACTTGCAAATGCGGAAAATACGCAAAACCAAATATATTTGGAAATTCAAAATGCTTTTTTAAAACTTGAAGAAAAGAAAAATCAAATTCCTGTGGCACTTTTGCAGGTCAAACAGGCAAAAGAAAATTATGAACTGTCATATGGCAGATATAGAGTCGGTGAGGCAAGCCCTATTGAACTGAAAGATGCGCAAACAATGTATGCAGATGCACAGCTTGCATATTACGGAACCTTATATGAATATAACTCTGCAAAAGCCGCATTAGAAAAGGCTGTTGGCAAAAATATAATTTCTGATGAAGAAGTTATTGAATTGCGCAAATAATAAATTTAAACTTGACCAAACTCAAAAAATCTGCTATACAACAAAAGTGTGAATAGGAATAAAAAAATAAAAGGAGAATAAAGATATGAAAAAGATAATTTTACAAAACGCAGCTAAACGATCAGGTACTATATCCTGTCATCCTGAAGTGTCTGAGGCACGACAAGATATTGGGTTATCGTGTCATCCCGAACTTTACAAAGCAGCCTTCACCCTTGCTGAAGTTCTGATTACCCTCGGTATTATTGGTGTTGTCGCAGCATTAACAATCCCTACAGTAATTACAAACTACAGAAAAGCACATATCGCAACATCATTAGCAAAAGCTATAAACACATTGGAAACAGCAAATAAATTGATATTGCAAAAAGAACGTACAAGCACCTTGAGCACTATAAGTGATTCTTACATCCCTGATATTTTAGGGAAAAATGTTGTTTTAACAGAACTTGAAAGTAGTTGGTACGTCACGAAAGATGGTATTGCTTTTCGTCAACCAGATCAGTGGTGGTATAACGTAAATATTGATAAGAGTGATATCTACGGTGGCAAGTATGTTGATGTAGAAATAGATATAGACGGTTATGGTGTTGGTCAAGATCAACCTGGTGTAGACCAGTTTAATGTTTTGGTTGACAATAAAGGCACTGTTATTCCTGTCGGTTCTTCTTTGTATGCTCAATATAGCTTTGGTAATAGTCAACCATCATCATCTTATGTTGATGATAGCCATACTTGGCGAACAAAATGTAATGACAACCATGTATATAATTTATGGTATTGTACAGGTAATATCGTAGATCACGGATATAAAGTTGAATACGATTTGTAGATTGGTCAGGCTTTAGCCTAAAAGCAGAAAGCAGCTAGGCTAAAAGCGGCTAAGCAGCTAAGTAATATAAGTCCGATAAGTCGGATAAGTTCTTTAATGGGAATAAATAAAAACCTCACCTCGCCCTATTGGGTAGAGAGAGGAATGGTTTTGCCGAAGGCAGAAAAGAACTTATCAGGCTCATCGTCTTATCTGACTTAGTATTAGACTTTGCTCTACCGGTAAACTTTTATGTAAACAAATGTTAACAAAGCCGTTTCAAAAAAGGCAATTTTTTCGAGAATATATACTTTATATATACAAGAAGAGATTAATTTTTAAGAAAGAGAGCAATTAAATGATTGAAATGACAGCTAATTCACACAATGAAACTTCAGGTAACGGTCAATTTGGTGCTTTGACTCGTAAGAGAAAAGGTGACAAAAAGAACGCTGAATTTTCTATTGAAGATATAAAATATTTGTCAAAAGCAGACAGAAGAATGAGATTCAACAACTCAAGAGACCCAATCTACTACGTATTTGATTGTATCGAAAACAGACCAATCAAAACATTGGCAAAAGAATTTGTAAAAGATTCATTCTTCGAAGTAGCAAATTTTGTAACAAGAGTCGTTGGCTAAAATCAATAAGGAAGATAGGAAAAGAATTAAAATACAGCGGGCAATATGCCCGCTTTTTTATTTATGTTATAATAAAACCCGAAAGGGCGGATTATTATGCAAAGAATTGTATCAGGAATGAGATCAACAGGAAGGTTACATTTGGGACACTATCTTGGTGTTATTGAGAATTGGGTTAATCTTCAACATGACAATGAATGTTATTTCTTTGTTGCCGATTGGCACGCTCTAACGACCAAATATGATGATACAAAGAATTTGCGCCAAGATGTGGTTGATGTCGTTATTGATTGGTTAGCATCAGGTCTTGACCCTAAAAAATGCAACATTTATGTACAGTCTTTAATTCCGGAAATTGCCGAATTGAACATCTATTTGTCAATGATTACTCCGCAAAATTGGGTCGAAAGAGATCCTACCTTAAAGGATATGGCAAAAATTCTGCGTACAAAGGAAGGCACAAATTCCCAAATAGGATACGGTCTTATGGGTTATCCTGTATTGATGAGTGCAGATATTATGATGCTCAATGCAACTGCTGTTCCTGTCGGTGTGGATCAGGTTGCGCATCTTGAAATTACACGAGATATTGTAAGACGTTTCAATAACATTTATCATACAGAATTTTTTAATGAGCCAAAACCGCTATTGAACGAATGTTCTTTAATTTGCGGTCTTGATGGCAATAAAATGAGCAAGTCCTACAATAATGACATAAAAATTTCTGATACAGAAGAAGTTACAGCAAAACGTATTATGACGGCCATTACAGATAGAAGTCGTATAAAACGTGATGATTTAGGACATCCTGATGATTGTGAAGTCGCATTCAAGTATTGGCAAATATTTGGCGACGAGGCACAAGTTGCAACTGTTCGCAGCGAGTGTGAACAAGGTGCAAGAGGTTGTGCAGATTGCAAACGTCAGCTCGCAGCTTGTGTGAACGAAAAATTCAAGGAAATCAGAGAGCGCAGAAGATATTATGAGGCTCATTTAGACGAGGTTCATTCAATAATTCGTGAAGGTTCCGAAAATACACGCAAAGAAGCCCAAAAAGTCTTGACCGAAGTCCGTAACATAATCGGTATGTACTAAAATGTGCATAAAAATAGCCGCTGTTAACGGCCAAAACTCATATTAGTAAAAGGTTAGTGTGTAGGAGAAAATAAAGAAAAAGAAAATGGTTATACTACATGTATTCCCAACCCGTTGGATATATAACGTATATACCCAAAGTCGTTACAAAATTTAATGTTTATATAAAAATATAATATTTTACATAAAAAATATTATCTACCTTCAGCATTTTCTTTCTCTTTTTGTTTGCGAAGCAAAAAGAGAAAGAAAACCCTGAGGAAAAGAAAGAGAAAAACACGCGGTCAAATGGATAACCACGACAACACTTCGTGTTGTAAAGACCCTAACGGGTGCACTTAGTGCCGTTGTAACCTTATCCCCACCCCTTGAGGGCGGGGGTAGAATTTCAACACGAATTTATGAGTGTTAGAAATTCAAGGGGCGGGGTTTTCGGTTACAATCTATTGGCAGGGCTAAGGACAACGCCCTGCAAATAAACATGGTTTTGGAAAATAAACTAACTTTTTGGGTGTGGGGTGGCAAAAGCCCCACATTAATAATTAGCAATTAAAAAATGTGGGGTTTAGATAATAGTTTTTATGTTTTAAAGTTTTGTTTACAAAAAAGCTTTTTTACAGTAAAATGTTATCTATAAGGGGATATGAAGTATGAAAATTGAGGCAAAAAATCTTATAAAAACATATGGAGATCGTAGTGTCGTAAATGACGTAACCTTTGACGTGAATAAAGGTGAAGTTGTTTGTCTTTTGGGCCCAAACGGTGCCGGCAAAACCACAACTTTCTATATGGTTGTCGGTCTTATAAAGCCAAATCATGGTCATATATTTTTGAATGGTGAAGATATTTCAACATGGCCTATGAATATTAGAGCAAAATCAGGCATTGGTTATCTTCCGCAAGAAGCTTCAATTTTCCGCAAATTGACGGTTGAAGATAATATAAAACTTGTTTTGCAAATGAATGACAAATTGACGGAAGATGAAAAGAAAAGAAAACTGGAAGAACTTTTGTCTGAGTTTGGTATTCTAAGACTCAGGGGCTATTCGGCAGTTTCCCTGTCAGGTGGTGAAAGAAGAAGGGGTGAACTTGCGAGAGCTTTGGCGGCAAGTCCTGACTTCATTTTGCTGGATGAGCCATTTACAGGTATTGATCCGATTGCAATTGGTGAAATTAAGGAAAATATCAGAAAACTCTCTGAGGACAAAGGTTTGGGTGTTCTGATTACGGACCACAACCCGAAAGCAACTTTGTCTATTACAGACAGAGCTTACGTTATCTTTGACGGAAAGATTAAAATACAGGGTAAAAGTACTGATGTTGCTGTTGACCCTGTCGCAAAAGAATTCTATTTAGGAAAGGATTTTACACTTTAATGAAACTTCCTAAAATAACAATATATGACAGATATATCTTCAAACAAGTATTGTTTGCAACAATAGCGGCAATTATGCTGTTTACAATCGTTTGGATTGCGCCGGAAATGTTGTTGAGTACGATAAAAGATGCTCTTGCCGGTGATTATTCAATGAAAACAGCAATTTTGTTTTTGGTTTATGAAATACCGAAGATTTTGGGTAAGGCTTTTCCTGTCGGGCTTTTGCTCGGTACATTGTTTACTTTTGACAAGTTGAGTAAAGATTCGGAATTGACTATATTCAGGGCTGTCGGAATGTCTTTTGCAAGAATTATTGCCCCTGTAATTGTTCTGAGTGTGATTGTTACGTATTTGTGTTATATCACAGGCGATAGAATGATTCCGTTCTCTGCGGATAAAATTCGCAGAATCAGCGGTAGTCTACAACAAACACAGTTTATATATACACAAAAAGATGATAACGGCCACCCTACAAGTGCTATAGTTGTTTCAAAATCAAAAGGTAAAAACCTGTATAATATAATTGTTTTGGATTTTTCAAGTGAAGTTTATTCTGATGTTCATCAGCTTTCAACAATTTACTTTGCAAAAACCGGTCAGGTGTTGGATGATAAATGGTTATTGAATGATATTGTTGAGTACAGTATTTCAAAAGACGGAGTTTTCTCTGACATAAGCCAATTAAAAGAGCTTGCTGTGTTAGAAGGGGACTATGCTAAAAATGCGTATACGTTGATGTCTTATTCTACAAAAAAAGAGCGAGAAATTAATGTAAGAGATATGGGGAATTATATAAAACTTCTAAAAACTGAAGGTTTGGATGAAGAATATCGTTATATGTTGAATAAGTATTTCCAAAGGTTTTTACATCCTTTGGTATGTATTCTTTTGGCGGTTTTGGGTTGTTTGTTAGGCTTTAGCAAACCTAGAGAACAGCGCTTGATTGGTTTTACGATAGCAATAGCCTGTATTTTTGCATACTATATAACCCTTCCTTTCTTTGATTTGTTAGCAGAAAAAGGTGTTCTCCCGCCATTAATTACGGCGGCGTTCCCTCCGTTGGCATTTTTAGCTGCTATATTTTCATTTTATAAAGCAAAGGATTTATGATGAAAAGATTATTGTTAATTTTTGTTTTGTTGTTAATGTTCAATACTGTTGAGGCAAAACCTATTGAAATAAGTCAAGGTAACGGCATATACCATATTGTTTTAAGCGGTAAAAAAATAAAGAAAAAAATAATGTTTGTATCTTCTGAAAACCTGATTACCAATAGGGAAGCTCATGAGAACTCACG